>NZ_JAERVL010000022.1 GCF_016745835.1 Caldalkalibacillus salinus
TTCTTCTTCGTTGTTTGCGTCAGTTTCTTCTTCGTTGTTTACGTCAGCCTCTTCTTCGTTGTTCACATCTGCGTCTGCTGGCTCTTCTTGATCAGCAGCACACCCTGTTGCGAATGCGAAAGCACCTACTAGTGCTGCGAGTAAAGCAAATCTTTTTAGTTTTAACATGTGAAATACCCCCTAAAATTTGGTTCATGTTTTTTTGTGTTGCAATAACATCATATGCCCAAATTATGATCTAAATATTATCGTTGTGTGACACAAATGTGAACACCATACATTTCGTGCATAGGTCCTATTTTTGCTCAAAATACAGAAAATTTGGATGTGGTTCATTAGTTGCATAGTCGTAAAAATAAAGCTTCTGCCAATAGGGCAAAAGCTTTATTTCATTACACTGATCTATTATTCGAGAAAAAATGCATTGAGATCATCTAATAACAAGTTGGCTGCCAATACACCACCAGCTGTATTCCAAATCGTATCGCTCACTTTATGAACGTTTCCTTCTTGAACAACCTCGAGGTTCTGCCATAAAGGATCACTTGTCCACTCCTCTTCTGTACTAGTAGCCTCTCCCTCACCCGTTTCATAAGTGAAGTAGAAGAGAACATCCCCCTCCATTTCCGGAATCCGCTCTTTGGTTACTTCATCTGCAAACTCATCTTTATCCTGTGCTTCCGGCCTTGCAAAGCCAATTTGATCTAGAATAATGCCAGAGAATGTATCATTATAGTAAATCCTTGATTGACCAGCCATAAAACGTACAATTGAAATTTCAGTGTCTAACTGATCGGCCGCTTGTTCACGTAATGTCTCGATACGTTGGTCAAACTCATTCAGCACTTCGTTGCCTTTCTCTACCTTATTAAGGGCATCAGCATAAAGCTCAAAATTGATTTTCCAATCACCACGCAAACGATCAGAAAATACAGTAGGCGCCAACTCAGATAATTGACTATAAATGTTTTCTTGTCTCATTTTATTTCCAATAATAAGGTCCGGTTGCAAAGCCGCGATAGCTTCAATATTGACCTGACTCTCAAGGCCCACATCCTGTACACCTTCCATTTGCTCTTCAATATGCTCATACCACGGGTCACCTGTCCAAGAACGAACGGCCCCGACTGGTGTGACACCCATTGCCAATAGTGCCTCTGTACCCTCATTGGTAAGAATAACCACTCTTTTTGGCTCAGTTGGCACTTCTGTCTCTCCCATGGCATGTTCAACCACTCGCGTCTCTTCTTGGCTACCTGCATCTGGCGTATGGGTCTCTCCGTCTTCATCACTAGCGCCCTGACCACACCCAGCCGCTAACAGCAATAGCAGACCTAAGGTGAGTATTGTCAATACTGACCTGTTTCGTTTCAGCGTGTATGTACGCTTAAAGTTCATGATTCATCGCTCCTTTATTTTTTTATCTGATGAGATAAGTGATAATGATTATCAATTACAATGATAATAGTAATAGAGTTTTCGTTATCTGTCAATTATTATTTGATAATGATTCTCAAAGTCATTGACATTATGGCGCCTTGGGCTTAAAATTTTCTTAGATGAACGAAAGATAACAGTTCTGTTGGAAGGACACATGATATGTCATCTTTATTAAATAACAATTTACTTCGTACTTTAGGATTCGTTCTAACGATTGTTTTATTATTAGTCGCTATGCTTAGTAGCGTTGTATTAGGATATACCGATATTACTTGGAAAATGGCGGTTGAAGCGTACACTCAATTCGACCATTCTAATGAACATATTATTATTAAAGATACGAGGGTCCCTCGTGCCCTCATTGCAGCTGTGGTCGGTGCAAGCTTGGGCCTAGCTGGGGCGCTAATGCAGGCGCTCACTCGTAATCCATTAGCATCCCCTGGCATTTTTGGGATTAACGCTGGGGCTGGATTCTTTGTCGTCTGTGCTATTTCTTTTTTTTCTATGACGTCACTCGCAGAATTCACGTGGATGGCCTTTCTCGGGGCCGCCATTGCCGCTTCAGTGGTGTATGTCTTAGGATCTATGGGACGTGAAGGACTCACCCCTGTTAGGTTGACGCTAGCAGGTGCAGCCATTGCGGCCATGTTTTCTAGTCTAACCCAAGGCGTATTAGTCATGAATGAGCAAGCCTTAGACCAAATTTTATTTTGGTTGGCGGGCTCTATCGAGGGACGTAGTTTAGACCATCTACAAATGGTGATGCCCTATTTGTTGGTCGCTTGGATCGCAGCCTTACTTATAGGCAAACACATCAATGTGCTCTCAATGGGAGAAGACATGGCTAGAGGATTAGGGCAAAGAACGTGGCTGATCAAAGTATTATCAGCAATGATTATCATTATCGCTGCTGGGGGTTCTGTCGCTGTTACGGGCCCTATCGCTTTTATTGGCCTAGTTGTCCCTCATTTTGCCCGCTATGTCAGTGGCATTGATTACAGATGGGTTATTCCTTATAGTGCTCTATTTGGCGCCATTCTGCTGATCGTTGCCGATGTGGGGTCACGATTTATTATCATGCCTAAGGAAGTCCCCGTTGGGGTGATGACTGCCCTCATAGGCGTGCCTTTCTTCGTCTATATTGCACGTAAGGGGGCGAAACAGCTATGAAGAAATACATCCCCCTGAGACTCATGAAGGGCACATTGTCTTTCCTTATTAGTAAAAGATTAATCCTCATATTGCCGATTCTGTCGTTGGTGACGCTGCTGGTCATGGTCATTAGCACTGGTATGGGCGACATGAAGATAGGACCTGTTGACGTCGTGAAAGCTGTGATAGGCCAAGGCTCTGATATACACACTTTCGTTGTTCAAATTCATCGGTTACCACGTATCGTCGTCGCTTTTCTCGTCGGGGCTGCCCTCGCTATTGCGGGTGCCATTTTGCAAGGGATGATTCGTAATCCACTCGCTTCACCCGATGTCATTGGGATTACGGGAGGCGCTTCCGTCGCGGCCGTTACATTTCTCACGCTCTATAGTGATTCAGGTAACACGCTCACCATTAGTATTCATTGGCTTCCTGTTGCCGCTTTCGTCGGGGCACTCATCGCAGCAGCTCTCGTATATACTTTATCGTGGCATAGTGGGGTTACCCCCATTCGTTTGGTCCTCATAGGTATTGGTTTAGCGTTCGCTACTGATGCTTTAACGACACTCATGATCATTGAGGGGCCTTTATACTTAGCCACTCAGGCAACACTTTGGCAAACAGGTAGTGTTTATGCTTCAACGTGGCAGGATGTACAGGTGCTGTTGCCTTGGTTACTCATTTGCTTATTTATCGCCTTAATTGCTGCCAGACGATTAAATGTACTTGAAATGGGAGAAGACATCGCCAGTAGTGTCGGCAGTCATGTTCAACGTAACCGTTTGTTACTTTTGCTACTAAGCACCGCTTTAGCTGGTGCTGCGGTGTCAGTTGCTGGAGGCATAGGTTTCGTTGGTCTCATGGCTCCACATATAGCTAGGAGACTCATCGGTTCTTCATTTGGGGCCTTAATTCCCGTTTCAGCCATGATTGGTGGTCTGATCGTCATTATGGCTGACTTAGTCGCTCGAACAGCATTTTTGCCTTTAGATTTACCGGCTGGGATTTTCACCGCAGCCATCGGGGCACCGTACTTTATCTTTCTATTATTTAGACATAAAAATCTTTAATTTGGGGGAGGCGTTTTGAATGGAAGCATTAAAAGGCACATCTTTAACTTTGGGGTACGGGCAAAATACGATTATAGATGATCTCAATATCAGCATTCCTAAGGGCAAAGTCACAGTGCTCATAGGAAGTAATGGTTGCGGTAAATCCACTTTATTACGTTCACTGGCGCGTTTGCTTAAACCTGAGAAAGGGTCCATTGTCTTGGACGGCCTGGAGATCGCCAAGCTTCCAACGAGAGACATCGCCAAGCGTATGGCCATACTTCCGCAAAATCCCGTTGCTCCCGAAGGATTGACCGTTCTCCAACTTGTTAAACAAGGACGCTATCCCCATCAGAGCTGGCTAAAACAATGGACGGATCACGATGAAAAAGTGGTCACAGACGCCCTAGCTGCCACCCACCTACAAGATTTGGCTGATAGACCGGTGGATAGCCTCTCCGGTGGCCAGAGGCAACGTGCATGGATTGCCATGACGTTAGCTCAAGATACGGACACTATTCTACTAGATGAACCTACAACTTATCTCGATATTGCTCACCAGATCGACATACTAGATCTACTGTATGACCTTAACCACGAGGAAAACAAAACGATTGTCATGGTGCTTCATGATATTAATCTCGCTTGCCGTTATGCTGACCATATCGTTGCCGTGCATAACAAAGGCATTTATGCTCAAGGTGAGCCGAATGAGATTATTTCCCAAGAATTAATTCATCATGTTTTTGGTATGGACTCGCAGGTCACACACTGTCCTATTTTTGGTAGCCCGCTGTGTATACCGTACGGAAAAAAACGATAAAAGTCAGGCACATGATGACGTTTACTGAGGTGAAAGTATATGAGTTCAAACATCAGGCAGATACTACACACAAAGTTTCATACAACGGTCGCCTCGGGTACAACGATCACAGACCATGCTCAAGGTGAACATTCCGTTGCCGGTCCTTCCCTTATAGCTTCTGAACACTTTGACGATCTCATCGGCATACTGGACCGTACCATGGGACAACAATCCCCAAGGGTGAACTCTGCCTCCTTGTTCTCTAAATACTATGGTAACCTGATTAGTCTCCCACCTTTGTATATGGCCCTTCACCATGGTGTTGTCATAGACTTCCGTCTCCGTAACATAGTCTTGCAGACACCTTACGAGACTTGGAAGCCCCGCATTGTCTTGCGATCACTAGACGATATAAACGATGACCATGAACATGTTCATGGCGAGGACGCTTTACTATATAAGGTCATAAGACAAATATTCGGCCAAAATATGGCGCCTGTTTTCCACTTTCTGAGTGACACGTATGGTGTTAAACAGCGTCTATTATGGGATAATATTGCTTTCAGTATCCAATGGGCGTTTGAGACATGGGTCAACGACGCACACACGGTCGCCCAACGTACCGTTATCAGTAGAGCCTACGAACGATTGACAAGTGAATCGCCCACACTATTCGGTTTACCGGAATCTGAAATAAATCCGTTAGCCATCTCATGTCGTACAGTCCCCCACCCCCAAAACGAAAACGAACAGTTGAAGCTCCGTAAACAATGCTGTTTAAGATATAGCTTCCCGCAAGGACAGCGTTGCCTTACCTGCCCTAATATAAGTGAAGAAGAACGGAAAAGACTGCATAGCCAGTAAGGTTATGCTTTTTAATGTGGATGATATAACTAAGCACGATTTATTTTGCTTTTGCCAATCTGACATTCATGTCTTGAGAGATGTTATATATTCTTTTGACGAGACGAGGGTTCATCTACAAAAAAAAAGACTGTAGTTGTACCTTTCAGCACATCTACAGTCTCTTTCCCTGCAGGCCTGCATGAACCAAAAATGAAGCAGGCTTTTGTTATTGCCATTGCACATAAGTGTTTATAGCGTTGTGGCGCTTCTCGTCTTGCTTAGTTTCATCTTTGTTTAGTTTCATCTTGTTTATCCACTAATGCGAGGCTGTATAAACTTCTAAGACTTCCTGAACGAGCGGATGGTAAGGGTCTAAATCACTGACATCACACAGGGTTTCCTCCACACCGTGTTGTGCTATCATGTGTTGTAATCGTTGGGCTTCGTCATCCTGTTGAACATCAAAGCGTAACACTGCGGCAATCCCTTGTATAAGAGCGTCAGGGCTTTGTCCTTGCTCGATCAGCTGTTTGGCCGGTGAGATAAGACGGTCATGAGCACCTAATTTTCGTATAGGGCCTCGTCCCACTCGTTGGACTTCATCATGCAGGAACGGATTTTCAAAGCGCTGTAATATATTCGTTCTATACGCTTGCTGTTCGGTAGAAGAGAAGCCATGCTTGGTGACCAACAGTGATGCCGTTTCTTGTAGCGCCTTTTCCACTACTGATCTCACGTCACCATGCTGCATCACATCTTGAATGGTTGGTAGCCCTTGTACATAACCCAGATAAGCGGCCACAGCATGCCCAGTGTTGACGGTAAATAATTTTCGCTCGATATAGGCCTCTAAATCCTCAACCCATTTGACCCCTTCGATCGTGGGGGCTTCATTCTTCAGAGCGGAGCGATCGATGACCCACTCAAAGTAAGGCTCAACATAGACATCTACTGGACTTAGCTGGCCTTCTGGCTGATTAGGTACAATGCGGTCTACAGCTGCATTAGGAAAGGATACGTACTGGTCGATAAAAGATATCGTGTTTGGTTCATCCTGCAAGGCTGCATAGACCTCTTCCTTTAATTTGGCCGTACCGCCGATCATATTCTCACATGCCACAACGGTTAAGGGCTTCAGGTTGTTTTGCGCTTTTCTATGTCGAAGCCCCTCTGCCACCGTCTTGGCGATGATGGGCAGAACGTTAGGACCGACAGCTGTTGTCAAAAGGTCGGCTTTTGCAATCTGTTCCATCACCAGTGGTTGATCGTCTACACTGTGCAACACATCAAATCCACTAACCTGATGCGTCTCTTGATCATCATTGGCAAGTGTAACTTGATATGCTGTCTTCTCTCTCAAGGCGTTGATTAACGTGTCATTCACATCGACGAAGGAAAAAGTAAACCCGGATTGATATAACAAGCTCCCGATAAAGCCTCGTCCTATATTACCAGCGCCAAACTGTACGGCTAACATGTTACCCCTCCTCACTTAAAAGGGACAGTAACGCTTCAACAGAAGGAGCCGATACGAGTTTATTGACGTTTTCCTCGTCTGAGCATAGGATGGCGATTTTCTGTAACAATTCTAAGTGTTCGTTATCTTTACCGGCGATACCAAAAATAAGTTTGACGATATTTCCATCCCCAAAGTCTACTCCTTCAGGTAATTGTAAAATAGAAATGCCTGTTGACAGGACGTCTTTCTTCGCTTCTTCCGTTCCGTGTGGAATCGCAATACCATTTCCCATAAAAGTAGAGGAAATCTCTTCTCGCTCAAGCATGGCGTCAACATAACTGCTGTTCACATAATCGTGTTGGCTTAACAGGTCACCCGCTTGACGAATCGCTTCTTCTTTCGTTTGCACCTTTCCATTTATCACGATTAAATCCTTGTTTAGCCTATCTGTTAACATATGGTTCCCCTCCATGATTGTGTATGGTTTCTTTGTTGAATGGTTCTTATTTCGATCGACTTATCTATTATGTCTTTAAAAGATTAACCCACTCACTTAATGGGTAAAATGGATCATCATTTGGACTTAAGTTTTTGCTGCAGAAATCCCTCAAATTGATGAGCCATAAAGCGTTTTATCTCTTCGTAGGTCCCTGCCTGAAAAATTTCGCGTTCCTCCGGTTCAATGAATAACGTAGAGAAATAACTTAGAACCTCCATCTGTTCCTTGGTTACCTGCCTAGGAGAAAGGAGCAGGACAAGATGTTTTAAAATAATCCTTGTATCATCCATCGCTTTGATGGAGATCTCATTCTCCAACTCAAACATCACAATCGTTGGATCGGTGACTGTATCATCCCGCGTATGATAAAGACCGATCGTTGAGGACGGAATACCCAGTCCACCTACTCCCTGCCGCTGTAGCAGGCGTTTGTGTAAACGTTGAGCGTCAGTCACGAATCCTTTTTGTTGCACATAATGACAAGCTGTCCTTAGCACTTCATCTACGGTTTCTCCCTTAATCCCTTGGATATATTCAAATCTTTTAAGCAAATCGACGATCGTTGTCGAGTAGATGGACATCCTTAACACGTTATTTTCTGATTGATCCTGTGTCTCTTTTGGATTTGGGAGTGCCTTACTTGGTTCTACCTTTGTTTTGGTCTGAATCGCCGTTTTGAGCTTGTGTACATCTCGATCTGTGAGAAATGGATTCACAAGAATGATGTCATCTCCTTTATCGGATATCTCCACAGTGGAAATCATGAGATCATACGATGTGGTATCCAAATCCTGTAACTCAAACATGGACACATTATCGATATGCTGTATACCGGGTATCTCTTTTTGCAAGCGCATGGCGAGCATTTTGGATGACCCGATGCCACTTGAACAGATCAAGAGGACATGAAGCTTTTGTTTAAGCTTTTCTTGCTCTATCGCAGAGCCAAAGTGCATGACGAGATATCCAATCTCTTCTTCAGGAATGACAAGAGGGTCGAAAGCGTGTATGACCCCTTCTTTTAGAATATCGTACAAATCTGTGTATCGCTGTTGCACACTTGTCAGTAATGGGTTGTGAATACGCATGCCCTGCCGAATTCGGTACAACGCTGGTTCAATATGGGCTAATAGACCTTGGTACAGAGACTCATTCTGGGTCAGGTCGATATTGACGCGTTCACTGACATAGCGAATGAGTTGTTCTAATTTTAGATGGATGGTGACATCTTCCGTTATTCTTGTATACCGCTCAGTGCCAGGTTTGGCCCCTCTTAACTGCATAGCTAAGAAGATACGTTCATCTTCAAGGGGGGTCATAGCCTCTAGACTTTTGTCTAATTCTCCAAAAATGGTTGAGGCCACCTGATACTCCATTGACTCCATAACGGTGTCTTTCTCAGTTTCAGGCAAATGCAAATGCTGGTCTTGCGCTTGTCGCCTAAGACTAAGGGTTGTTTGAACGATGAGACTCAGATAAGCACTATCCGCCAATGAATAAGGGAGCTGCTTTAGACTATGGTCAAAAACACCTTTGACTTCCTGCATTTCATACAAATTCAGCACGCCTATTAAACGTTTGGCCGTTTCACTTGTGAAATTGGGAATGTCTTTGCTGTGCAAGAGATCGAATAGAACTGGCTCTTCAAAGTGCTGGACGTACAAACTTTCTAGTGCTCTCCGTTTAGATAATTCCTCTCCTTGGAGCGCAATTCCAAATCCCCTACGTCGGATAATCTGTAGGTTGTACGGGTGTAACCATGAGGCCACATGATCTAAGTCATGACTCACTGTGGCCGTCGTGACACCTAGTTCATGGGCCAGTCCTATTAGTTTGACGGGCTCCTGCCTGTCTAACAGGGTTAATAGTAAAAGCTCCTGACGTTCATGAGGCGTATAGTCTTGGTGGGTTGAGCTCCTGATCGCCTCATGTAGCCTTCGTTTGTCCTGATTTGCCCCCTTGATGCTGAGACCAACCCCTGCCTGTCTGTCAAGATTCAAGTTATATGCATGTAACCGTTGCTCCACACTAGGGAGGTCTCTGTGAACGGTGCGTTCACTGACCTCCAAAGCGTTGGACAGTTCACTTACTGTGCTAGGGTGATCTTTCGTGAGCAAGTGGTCGAGTATGAGTCTTTCTCTTGAAGACAAGTACATGGTCATGGTGTTCATCCACCTCTTTTACCGGCTTTATATTATAGGATGCCTAGGGTGTCTCCATTCATGTCATCCATGATTACTCTGACTGTAATCTTTGTACAAGCTTGTCATACTCTGGGCTATTTAAGAAGTTTTGAACAGAGATATGCTCAGCTTGTGGTACGCGTTGTTTGGCACGATCTGTTAGGTCTTTGTGCGTCACAACAATATCGGCATCCGCCGGTATTTGGCTAACGGAGGTGTTCGTGACCTCAATGCCTAAGCCAGCTTTTTTCATCTTATCCTTCAAGATACCGGCTCCCATCGCACTAGAACCCATCCCTGCATCACAAGCAAAGATCACTTTATTCACATCTTCTTTCGCTTTGACTTGTACCTGAGCATCATCACTGTCTTGATTCTGAGCGTCTTGAGCTTCATTCAGATCCTGTTGTGCTGTTGTCCCGTTCTGCTCTTCTTTCGTCAGCGCTTGGGACACTCGACTCTTCTTCCCTTTCATTTCTTCCATCTTTTGCGTGGCACTTGTCATATCGTCGTCCTCAAATTGGCTTCGTTTTAAAATGAGTGCAGAGATAACGAAGGACACAGCGGTCGCCACTAATACTCCAGCTAGTACACCGATATAGCCACCTCGAGGCGTCATCGCCATTAAAGCGAAGATACTTCCTGGTGAAGGCGTGGCCACAAGTCCAGCTTGGAACATGGAGAACGTGAAGACCCCACTCATGCCCCCTGCAATGACAGCCACGATCAATAAAGGCTTCATTAGAACATAAGGGAAGTAAATTTCATGAATGCCTCCGAAGAAATGAATAATCGTTGCCCCAGGTGCAGATTGTTTGGACATGCCCTTTCCGAATAGCATGAACGCGAGTAACACACCTAATCCTGGTCCTGGGTTTGATTCAAGTAAGAACAGGATGGACTTGCCTGTTTCAGCCGCTTGTTTTACGCCTAAGGGGCTTAAAATCCCGTGGTTAATCGCATTGTTCAGGAATAATACTTTGGCTGGTTCAATGAAAATACTTGTTAAAGGTAGAAGTCCTACACTAATAATTGCTTCTACTCCTGCAGCGAGACTCTGTGTAAGCGCCACGACAACCGGTCCCACCCCAATATAGGCAAGGATGGCTAGGGCGGCTCCTAAAATACCCGCAGAAAAGTTATTCACTAGCATTTCAAAGCCTGAACGAATCTTTCCTTCCACGCGTTTGTCAAAGGCTTTTATGACAAACCCACCGATGGGACCCATGATCATAGCACCGAGAAACATCGGTATATCTGCCCCTACAATCACACCCATCGTAGCCGTGGCCCCAACGACGCCGCCTCGAAGGTCATAAACGAGTCGTCCACCCGTAAAGCCGATGAGCAATGGTAATAAATACGTGATCATCGGACCAACGAGTTCTGCTAAGCCTTCATTGGGCCACCACCCTGTTGGTATAAACAGAGCCGTAATAAGTCCCCAAGCGATAAAAGCCCCAATGTTGGGCATAATCATACCGCTTAGATAACTGCCAAAACGCTGTATCTTAGCTTTCCATTCTTTATTGTTTTGCTGCTGC
This sequence comes from Caldalkalibacillus salinus, assembly GCF_016745835.1. Lineage (NCBI taxonomy): Bacteria > Bacillati > Bacillota > Bacilli > Caryophanales > Bacillaceae > Caldalkalibacillus > Caldalkalibacillus salinus. The sequence continues at coordinate 10,981 of NZ_JAERVL010000022.1, forward strand.
GTTTGTGCCATTATAGCTCCCCCTTTTTTCTCTCTAAATCAACTTCTGCAAGTATGACGCATCGTGTGCATGTTTGTGCACCATCTTGCCCATCTTGCCCTTAATTCCATAGTAAAAGGGGAACGGCCATATCTCAAGGAAATGAAAACGCATTCTCGTCAGAGCGCTCACTGACATTTGTTAATATGGAAAAAGTTTTCTGTGTCGAATGGGTATGGGTTAGTCAAGGGTATTAGAATAAACGCATTGATTCGCAGCGATTAGGAAGGAAAGGGGGCTCAAACATTGCAGGTCTAGCATCTAAAAAAGCACAATCCTACACGGATTATGCTTCACAATCGCTTTTAGCATGCGTATCGGCCCTGCTATCAGCTTTATTCGTGTTTGTTCCCGTCTTAGGCGTACGTTCAAAAGACAACAAACCTAATCCTAAAAAGAGAAGAAAAATGCCACCCCAGGCTAGAAGGGTGAGGACTTCCCCAACAATGAACACCCCAAGCATGGCGGCCGTTAATGGCTCAGCCAAGGCCAGCGTCACTGCCGTAGAAGCCGGAACGCCTAACAAACCTTTTGAAAACAGAAGATAAGCCACAGCAGTAGCGAAAACGCCCAAGTGTAAGGCTACCGCAATACCCTGTCCTTGCAGCACCCAGCTAAGGTCAAACAAGAATAATAAAGGGGAGAGTATGATGGCACTAAGTGTAAATACCACGGCTACGGCTGCCTCCGGTGGATGGTGTTCAATCAGTTGCTTGTTCATAAAAGTATATACGGCAAAAGACAACCCAGCGCCTAATGCCAATAGTACGCCTAGAGGAGAGACACTCACGTCCTGTTCAGTGGTGAATAACAATAGACACCCTATAATGGCTAGCACCGTCGCTAACCACCATTTTTTATCGGGCACCCGTCCCTTAAACAACCACTCTAGTACGCCAGCCAGTATCGGAGCACTGCCAATCCCTACAACGGTACCAATAGCGACACCTGTCACAGCCACCGCTGAAAAAAAGAACGGCTGGTAAGCAGCCATACTGATCGCCGCTATGCCCGTGGCCGAGAGGGGCCAGCCCTTTAAATTTAAATGTCCCTGTATGTACACGAGTACGAGCAAGACGAGGCCACCGACAGCCAAACGCATGGCGCCGACGGCTACAGGATGTGCTTCTGGCACAAACGTCTGAGCCGTACCTGTCGTCCCCCACAACATGGCGGCAAATAAAACGAGTAATACAGATAGATAATGTTTCACTTTACCCCTCTCCCCCCTGTACGGTTCATTTCTTTCCGCTTATGACAACCCCTTATAGACAATCCGCAGCAAAACGACAGACTCAATACCGATGAGATCACAATGACGTCCTATTTACCACTTTTATTGTTGATCATGTCTGACACTTTCTAAGGATTATATCATAAATGAGAGAGGTTACCGACATGTTTTACTATAGTCTTCTTCCCTCTTCAATTTCTTTCTGTAGTTGTTCAGCTTCATCTTTTGTGATGTCTCTATCTCTCCACAGTACCACGAAAAAGCCCTCCTTTCGTGTTCGAATAATTGAACGTATTTCCGCATAATATGTTGTATCTAACAAAAATGTGTGCGGGGTGAATCCAAATGGCATCAGAGAAGGTCACGTTACAAATTGAACTGCAACAGGACACATACCATAAAATCCTGAAATTACTCCATGTCCAATCATATATCTTAAAAACGGATGACAATGTGACACCGGAGGATTTTTGCAAGGCGTCGATCAGTCATTTGTTAAAAATTTTACTTAATAGCCCTACGCCTGAAATAAAACAGCATGTCCAACAGTACCTGCCCCTGACCAGTGATCTTCCTCTCAAGAATCGTTTTGCAACCTACGTTGATCAACTGGGAATATCGCGGAATCGCTTGGCGAAACAATTGGGCATCAGTAAAGGCACTTTAAGTGGGATCTTGTCCAACAAACACCAACCTTCATTGGATGTGTTCATTAAGCTTTATATACTCCTAGGTTGTCCAGATTTTAACGATATATTATATCGCGAGGGGGAGACAGAATGATGATCGATCGTGTCGGTAAGCCCATAGGTATCGTAAGGCTGCTTAAGATTAGGGACAAACTGTTCGGAGTTTTGATCACTTTTTTGTTCAAAACGTTGGTCATAGGACAAACTTCCCCTGACATATATTGGTCTTAAGAAAGCAACTTCAGCCCAGAAAGTAGGTGAACGTGATGCTTAACCGAACGAAGACCATCAGTTTAAGGCGTTTTTTAAGGGTTAGGAATGGTCCAGAAGATAAACGTTCTTATCACATCCAACGTCTGTTTAACATCCAACGTCGATTCATTTCTAGCTTCTCCAAGGGACGGGAGTGCCATACATCGCCTCAACGTCCCAGATTTAGCACATTCATGCAGGCCTTGACTATCATCATTTCACTGTTTGTGATGATCGCTGCGACGATAAGTATGACAATGCCCGCTCATGCCACTGAGCAATGGGTCCCTTCCGCTACAGATCAGAAGGCTGGAGACATCCTGCCAGCGGAGTTACACACAAGGTTTGGTGATATGCAAATGTTAGGGCTCTCTCTCACATCTTCATTAGCCATACTGTGTCTCATGCTCGCAGGCGCATTTCGAATGTTTGGCATGCATGGTCAAGCGGACGTCTGGACGCAAGATATTCTAAAAGGATTATTACAGGTCATCGGTGCGCCCATCTTGGTGGGCTTATTAATCACTTTCTCCCAAATCATATCCTCATTCACCTCAACGCTATAAACAAACAATCACTCACTTGTCAACAAAGGGCACCCCATGCGGTGTCCTTGTTTAGGTTTAAAATATTTACAGAGGGGTTCTATCCATATAGGAGATAGGTCTGCTCAGTGGCTAAGACTTAAAGTATCCGTACATTAAAACCAATCGAGCTTTTAATGTTGCCTTAATCATGATTAAATGTTGGTAAATAGATACGATGAACAGAGAGGAGTTGTACATTTATGTACGAAGGCATCCATCACGTTTCGTTGCTGGTCACAGACATCAAACGGGCTAAGCATTTCTACGGACATATACTGGGGATGAAGGAGAGTCCTGCACGACCTGACTTCGATTTTCCAGGGGCTTGGTATGATCTCGGTCATACTCAAATTCATCTTATTGTGCATGAGAAAGGTAAAACGTTACGTGGCACCACTGAGCTCGATACTCGAGATGGTCATTTGGCGATACGTGTCAATGACATAGAGGCGCTGATTACGACATTAAAATCACACAACGTTGAGCTGCTAGACAAACCAGATAATGCGACTGAGTGGCACCAAGTGTTTGTCACTGATCCTGATGGCAACCTCATTGAGTTTAATGCCGTAAAATGAAAAATTGCCACTGACGCTCACTGGGTTTCACTGACTTTCACTGAACGGGCTGAGTTCAGTTGCTCGCCTCTCACGGACTTTGGCTCTGATTAAAAGTGCATGGTAAGATGTGGTTAAAACGGCTAATGACACTGATCATAAAAATGACAGATAGTGATATAAAGGAGGTTTGACGTCATGGCAGTTACATCTTATCAAGCGGAACAGAAATCTAACCAAAAGAAGCTCAATCTCATCGATACCGACATACACGAACGGGTCATGTATGAAGATCTACTCGCTTACTTAGATCAACCCTATCGCCGGTATATTACGGACTGTCACTGGCTACAGGAAAAACACATGCCCTATACCCAACCGGCTGTCGCTGGTGTGGATCGGGCCGATGCTATCGTCCCTGACGGTCGACCGGCTGGAAGTGACCTAAGCTTCATGCAGGAGCAACTCTTAGATGCTTGTGGGCACCAAGCAGGCATCTTAACAGGTGCTTTGGACCCTTCTCCGTCCTCCATGCATGGCTGGTATGAAATGGCTACAGCATTGGCCACGGCGTATAATGACTGGCAGATCGAAAACTGGCTGGAAAAGGATGAACGCTTATACGGCTCCGTTCATATCGCAGCTCAAGACCCTCAAGCGGCCGTACGGGAAATAGAACGTGTGGGGTCACACCCTAAAATGGTACAAGTCTTGTTACCCATCGATGATATCATGTGGGGCGACCCGTATTATCATCCCATTTTCGAAGCGGCTCAGCGACATGATTTGATGATCGGGATGCACCACAATGAACCTCCCGTGTATTATGGCAAGTGGCCGAGATATTTCATCGAGTGGCATACGTTGATACCAACGGCTCACATGAACCAAGTAACTAATATGGTGTTTAACGGGGTGTTTGAGAAGTTTGAGGGTCTAAAACTGATGATGATTGAAGGTGGCTTCACGTATGTGCCTTTTCTCATGCGTAAAATGGACCAGCAGTATAAGGATTTACGTCATGAGGTTCCGTGGGTTAAACGAATGCCAAGTGACACCATTCGAGAGCATATTTGCTTTACCACTCAACCCCTTGAAGAAATGAACAAGAAAACGTTTCTAGAGGTCTTAGATCAAATGGGAACAGATGACATTGTTTCTTTCTCAACGGATTACCCTCATTGGGACTACGATTCTCCATTTGAAGCGTTGCCTCCTAATCTAGACGCTAATTTGCAACGCAAACTATTTTACGAGAACGCCCTACGATTCTACCCTAAGCTCAAAGGGTTGGCGGGAGGTGTGTCTCATGAATAAGAACGCACTCGCAGATACAAAAAGAGAGGTCGTGTGCCATCAGGATGATCTGCAACCGGGTCAGATGCTAGAGTATACGTTCGGCCGGCATCCCGTCGTGGTGTGTCGTGCTGAGGATGGCCGATTCTTCGCTTTCCTCAATCGATGCATACACCAGGGCGCACCGTTGTCCAAGGGTAAGTTATGTGGGGCCACAGCTCCGACCTCGAATATCGGAGAGTATCGTTTTGAGAAAGAAGGAGACATCCTTCGCTGCCCTTGGCACGGAAGAGAATTTGATATTAAGAACAGTGGCTGTATGCTCGCTCAGCCTAAGTACAAGCTCAAGTCATTCAAGGTCACTGTAGAGGATGAACATGTCGTCATTTATCGTTAGTGTCATAAATAAAAGGTTCTACGTCTAATCTTGGAGTAAGGAGCGCAAGCTCCGTACTCCCATGATGCTAACAAATAGACATTTTACTCGTTATGAACACCATTATTTTGACAGGAGAAAAGCCGGAGTTTAATTAGAGTGAAAGCTGGAAAATCGCCTCGATTAATGAAACAACTTGGGAAAAGTTTCAAGAGGATCTCCGGAGAGAGTACAACACACTGATCGAAAAGCCTGTTTTGCTTAACGATAATAGTAATGAGGTGTTGGAGGAAGCACTCAGCTCTTTAGCACATTCTGCATACCATCTCGGGGCAATCAGACAAATGGTAAATGTGCTAAAGAGAGTACTATTTGGAAAGAAAGGACTCTAGGTACCCTTATGCCAACATATTCTTTGTAATGGACAACAAATCGGATAGTTACTCCGAGGAGGCTGTTTTAAAATGGAGCAGCTGAAGCGGGGGTAGTATGCCCATTTACCATTGCAAAGGAACGTAACAATCATCTGTAGTATACACAGAGGTTCCCTAATATGATTCTGGGGATCTCTTTTTATTTGATCAAAAACTTCATGCTGCAAGACATCCAAATAGTCTGTTATGTTCCTTTATCTAAAAACAGAGGTGAAGGAAATGCAGATCAAACAAATAACCTGGAATCTTAATGATACGAATAACGACACAACCGAACTACGCCATTGCAGTAATTGTGGTAAAACCGTACCTTTTACAGATACGATGATCCGCCGCCACAACGCCAACGGAAAAAATATTTACAGGTTTGCAATTTATAAATGTGAAAAGAACCACACTTGGAACAAGAAACTTGAAATCTACCGGACCTACACTGGTCATGCAAGAGTAGTGGAAGAAAGGAATTCACAACCGACCAAGATATCTAAAATTCTGATCGAACAACTTGTATAAGAAGGCATAGAGCAAATTCAAATCACTCTTTTAGGAGTCACAGGGAGCTTTCGCCTCGATAAGATTCTCTCAGAACAAATCGATGAGTGGAGTCGGACAGAAATCGTGAAACGCATCCTGGACGGCAAGATCATCGTTAATAACAGAAAGACGAAGCCATCGACGAAATTGAAACAAACCGATTTAATTTGTATTCTTCTGTAAGATAGAAAGCTCTTAGCAATGACGCTAGGAGCTTTTTATTTGAAAATGGTATTCCTTCTACCTCGAGAACCCATCGTCTAACCATCGAATGGTCAGTTCCTAATGCTATCGCAATTGTTTTAACCCATACCTTCTTTATGATATAAATCTACAGCCTTTTTCATAAATTCAATATCATATATTTCCTAATTTTCCCGATAAATGTTACTATACGGCTTACGACTTTTCAATGATAAGACTTTAGACAATAGAAAAGGTTAACCCACCGTGGGTTAACCTAAGTTCGGTTGTTTGAATATGTGCTTCAATACCAGGGTAGCGGCCCCGATTGGACCCACACGGTCATGTAAAGGCGTGGTTTCAATGGACACCTTGCTCGCAGGTACTTCCATTGCTCTTACCAAAGCGGTATGGATCAATGGCTCTAACAACATCTGCCCTGCATTGGAGACGCCACCACCAATAATAATCTTTGCAGGATTGAATATGTTAATCAAGTTCGCTATGCCGATGCCCAGATATTTGCCCGTATCCTCAATGATCTGTCTACAAAGCGGATCTCCATCGACCGCTTCCTCATGTATGATCTTAGCCGTAATCTCATCTAGCTGATCATTCACACGTTTAGTGAGACGCGTTTGAGCGCCATCGTTTATGGCTTTGACCGCCCGTTTGGCAATGGCGGGACCCGCTGCCATGACTTCTAAACACCCATGGTTACCACAGTTACATTGCGGACCATCCTCTACAACTGTGGTGTGCCCAATTTCCCCAGCACTCTCACTGATGCCACGGTAGACCTCTTCCTGTAAGACGATACCCGCGCCAATCCCCATACCAACATTAATAAAAATGAAGTTATCGACGTTCTGACCGTGTCCAAACCAGCTTTCGCCTAATGCCATCGCGCGTACGTCATTATCTAGATAGGTGGGAATATCAAAAGTTTGCTCTATGATCTCCTTCACGTGGACATCACGAAGACCAAAGTTAGGGGCAAAGACAGCCACACCTTCTTCGGCGTTCACGAGCCCATGCATACCGACCCCAATCCCCATAAACTTGTCAGCTTTGACTCGCGATGATTGCATACATCTACGGATGGTTTCAACGACAACATCCATGATACGATCACTGGACACATGCTGTAATGCTGAAGATGACTCTACCACCACATTGGCCATCAAGTCCGTTACGACGACGGATACCTTTGAAACCCCCACATTGACGCCGATCACATAATACGCTGTAGGGTTTATTTGCAGGTTAATCGCTTTACGACCACCGGTTGAATTCATCCGTTCACCTTCAACCACCATACCCGTGCTTAATAAATCTTTGACTAAATTTGTAACGGTTGGTGGTGTTAATTTCGTCATCTTAGCGATCTCAGCTCTGGAGATAGGCCCATGTGTACGGATAATATCTAAGATGAGCGTTTTGTTCATCTGCTTCATGAGCTGGAAACTGCCCGTTACCATTTTATCCATTGCGTTCACATCCAATTAATCATACATTTTAAATATCGTTATTATATCAATTGGAACGACAAAAGCCTAGCGATTGCCCTCTTATATCAATGACTAAAGCAGACAAAACAAGCGTGATGATAGATGTCTCGGGATGGAAGGAGGTTGCATTTGCGCCGTTACGACGATCGTTAAGGTTACGATTGGACCTCTCGACGATAACCGTTGGGGTGAGCCTGATGCCATTTCCAAGCCGTTTCAAGCATCGCTTCGAGGCTGTTATACTTTGGCTGCCAGCCGAGCTCACGCTTAATTTTATCCGAAGAGGCAATCAAAACGGGGGGATCCCCAGCCCGCCTTGGGGCCACTTCTGCCGGGATAGGGTGTCCTGTCACCTTTCTAGCATGTTCAATGACTTCTTTTACCGTGAAGCCTTGACCATGACCTAGGTTATACGCTGTACTCGGGCCTCCTTCTCTGAGATGATTTAAGGCTAGCCAGTGGGCGTTAGCTAAATCCATCACGTGGATATAGTCTCGGATACAGGTGCCGTCTCGCGTGTCATAATCTTCACCAAAAATATGAATGCGTTCCCGTTGACCTAAAGCCACCTGAAGAATGATCGGAATAAGATGGCTTTCAGGTGTGTGATCCTCCCCGATATGGCCTTTTGGATGCGCTCCGGCCACATTAAAGTATCTGAGGCATACGGATTGGAGTCCGTATGCCTGCCCACACCAAGCTAACATGCGCTCAATGGCTAATTTGGTTTCGCCGTACGGGTTTGTTGGGATTTGGGGGTCCGTTTCCGTGATCGGGGTTTGTTCTGGCACCCCGTATGTGGCAGCCGTAGAGGAAAAAACGATCTTTTTTACGTTGTGTCTGATCATGCTACGAACCAGTGTATGTGTGGCCACAACGTTATTCTCATAGTAGTCTAAGGGCTTCTCCACGCTCTCCCCCACCAAAGAGTGCGCGGCAAAATGCACGACAGCCTCGATGTTGTGTGCTGTGAAAATCTCTGCTAGCAACGCTTCGTCTCTCATATCTCCTCGATAAAAAGTCCCTCCTACAACCGCATCTTGATGTCCTTGATAGAGGTTATCTAGGATAACGACCTCTTCCCCTTGGTCGATCAATTCTGCGACAGTATGACTGCCGATATAACCTGCTCCTCCTGCCACTAAGACGGCCATTGCACTACCTCCTTCGTGATTTCTCTTGCTCCGTCACCGATATCAAAAGCGTATATACTAGGGGAGTAGCCAATCTCCTGATTATACACTATCGTCACGGTTTCTCTGAACTCATCTATGGCATCCTCAGCCACAAGGCTCACTGTACAACCGCCAAAACCGGCCCCTGTCATTCTCGTTCCTACACAGCCCGGTACCTGACGTGCCGCACGATATAACGAGTCTAACTCTGCTCCGGTGACTTCATACAAATCTCTCAGCGACTCGTGAGATTGATACATCAGCTCTCCAAATGAAGGGATAAGGTGACTTTGCAGGACCTGTTTGGCCTGCTTGACGCGCTCATTCTCATGAATAACATGGGCCACACGATTGGCAATGGTCGCATCATGGATGACGTGTTTGACGTTCTTCCATTCCTGTATGCCTATTTCTCCTAAATGCTTTTTGCCTGGTAACTGCTGTTGAAGGATTTTAAGGCCATCCTCACACTCTTGACGTCGTTCATTGTATTTGGAATCCCCTAATCCTCTCTTTTTATTTGTGTTAGACACGACGAGCTTATATCCATCAAGCGCAAGGGGGACATGCTCATACTCTAAAGTGCGACAGTCTAAGAAAATGGCACGGTCCTTAGCACCCATAGCGACAGCAAACTGGTCCATAATCCCACAGTTTACACCCACAAAATGATTTTCGGCCCTTTGAGAGAGTTGGGCTAAATCAATATTGTTATATTTCAAGTCGTAGATTGTATTCATGGCCAGGGCGGTGACCACTTCTATCGCTGCTGAGGAAGACAAACCTGCGCTATTAGGGAGGTTGCCGTAAAATAACATATCAACGCCTGAGAACGAACAGCCATCCTTAAGCAGTTCACTGATGACGCCTTTAGGGTAATTAGCCCAATCATCCTCTTGATGATAAGCAATGTTTGAGGCCCGACACGTTACACGCTGCTCGAAATTAAGAGAGGCAAAGTTAAACGTCTCATCTTTTCTGGGACGAACGAATGCCCAAATGCCGTAGGTTAAGGCTGCGGGAAAAACGAATCCGCCATTGTAATCCGTATGTTCACCGATCACATTGACTCGCCCAGGCGCAAAAAATAGCCGCACCTCTTCCGGTTGCCCCCCGTAAAGTTCGATAAACTTCTGTAGATAAGTGTTATGTGTCCTTGCTTGACTGATCATACGGAAAGCCCTTCCTTTTTCAAAAACTTGTGGTAAGCCTCACGTAATTGTGGGGCCGTGTCTTCTACAGCTGTGGGGTTACAAGGCGCCCAGGCCCCCGTCTCCGATGAGGCATTGTACTTTATCTTCCCTTTATCTCTTAGTGGTGTGTAAAACTCAATATGGAAATGATAGACATCCTCATAATTCTTGCCGTCGACAGGACGTTGATGCAAGCACATCATATATGGAAATGGTTCATCGAATAAACAATCCATGGCGCCAGTGGTATGTTTTAAGATTTGGGCTAAGCTTCTCTTCTCCTCTGCATTAAAGTCGGGGAGCGCCGTTTTGTGACTTTTGCTGACGATGAATACCCCGAACGGATAGTCTGTAAAAAAGGGTAAGTAACAGATGAAATGCTCATTCTCCATGATGATGCGCGATTCTGCTTGTTGCTCTTGCTCGTTCATATCACAGATGAGGCAGCGTCCCGTTTGTTCATGATGTGCTGTACAAGACTCAAGCTCTGTTCTTAGCTTGAGAGGCACATAGGGGTAAGCGTATATCTGCCCATGCGGATGTGGCATCGTGACACCCACTTCTTCTCCCCTATTTTCAAATATCATGACGTATTCGTTCTTAGGATCGCGTCCTAGTGTTTCAAATCTCTCAGTCCATAACGCAATGAGTGCTTCAATATGATTGATGGGCAGTTGTGGTAACGACGTGGTGTGTTCGGGAGAGTATAGGATGACCTCACATTTACCGTACGCCTCTCTCACCTGGTAAAGCTCAGTGGCAACATCATCCGGTTGTGGTGGCTCAGGAGACAACGCAGGAAAATCGTTATCATATTTGTGCACCGTGTAGTTCTCTGGTACTTTACCGGAGCCAGGACAAAAGGGACAAAAGTTCTTGGGCATATGAGGACGGTGTTGTCGCTTGGAGGCGACCATTGTCCAATCCCGTAACAAAGGATTATATCGAAGCTCTGCCATAAATCCACTCCACCTTTTTGTTTATTTTTTAATTTAATTAAGTATTGTTACTGTTATCTTACAGAAGTCGGGTAAGATTGGCAACACTTTTGACTCATTTTACCTATTTTTAATCACATCCTATTAATAAGGGCTATTTAAAAGTACAAAAAAAGCCCTGGCACGTTGGTCGGCCAGGACTCTCTATTATATCGCAGCTAGATCACGTCGTTAGACTGCGTAAGGTTGGTGCTATATTTAGCTAGAGATTGTGGACTGTTTTTCGCGGGTAAAGAAATGGTCTAGTGAAAGCATACGGCTCCCTGTCATGGCCATTTGAACTGAAACGGCTAGTAGCAGAAGATCTAATTCATATCCCCCGCTTGTTTCATTGCCTAAAAGACCCGCATCCCACTTCACGATCGTGATCGCCCCAACCATGATGATCGCAAACAGGACTCCGACTACTCGTGTACCTAGACCTAGCAGCATGGCAATCCCACCGATCATTTCAATCGGCCCTACAATGTAAGCGAGCATCCCCGGTACTCCTAAACTTTCAAAGAATCCGGCTACATTACCCAGACCCATCTGGAATTTTTCCACTCCGTGCACTAAGAACGTCAAACCTAAAACAATTCTTACAATAAATAAACTGATGTCTGTTTTATTCATTTTCTCTTCACTCCTTGAAATTTTTACTGTCTTGCGTGTCATTTCACTCGTGATCCTCTCGACATTTCCCTCGTCATGAGTCCCCCATCATAATTCTATTATAGGTATAGACAACTCCATTCTAATTAATCCCTTAGCAGTTATACCACTTTCAGGACTATGCGATTACCTGCCGGGTCCTCTGTGAGATACCCCTCTGCTGTTTGCTTAATGGGCGCCTCTATCTCGTCTAGTTGTGTCAAGACTTGATCTCTGCTCTCTTCAGATTTGTACCGAATGGTAAAGGAATGCAAGCCGACACTGTTCTCAGCCGGTTTCGGAGCTCCTACACCGGCCCAAGTGTTGACAGCGATATGGTGATGGTACCCCCCTGTAGAAAGGAAAAGGGCATGCTTAAACTCGCTAACAATTTGAAAACCGAGCCCATGTACGTAAAAGGACTCCGCCTCATCCAATTGTGAAACATGAAGATGGATGTGCCCCATGCGTGTACCGGCGGGTAAGCCGGACCAGAGCTCTCCCTGGGTCTCAGCTAAGAGTTGCTCTTCATTTAAAGGATCAACCGTCATTTTTACTCTGTTGCCGTCCCACTCCCATGTGTCAGGGGAACGATCGACGTATAATTCTATCCCGTTGCCATCCGGATCTGACAAGTATAGGGCTTCACTGACGAGATGGTCTGAACCCCCTTCGATTGGGTACCGGTGATCAATTAAATGGTGTAGCACTTGTGCCAAATCAGATCGTTGTGGGAGGAGCATTGCCATATGGTAGAGCCCAGTGGTACGAGGTTTCTTTGGCTCTACATCTGTGGGTTGCTTCAACGTCAGTAAGGGCGTCTGACCATCAGCTGACAGGCGCACTTCTCTATCCGCTTGCTGTAATACTTTAAACCCTATCAGACCTTGGTAGAAAGATAAGCTGCGTTCTATATCCTCTACATTGACGGTCACATCTGAGACAAACGTGTGTGGCGCCTGATGAAATTGTGACATGCTGTGTCTCCTTTCTATAGGTTTAGTTGTAGGTTTAGTTGTAGGTTTAGCTGTAGGTTTACCTTTTATTTTTAATTCCTAATTAAATACTTACTTTACGTAAGTTATTATATTTTAGTAAATTATTATTGTCAAGTAAATAGCAAACTTATATTTATATCATTATGGTTAGTGACATGCTATAATATTAAGCAAGGAGTGATTGTCATGAAAAAGTCATTATTATGCCCTCGTTTTGAGAAAGCCATGACGATCTTAAGTCAACGGTGGACAGGATTGATCATATATCAACTGCTATCAGGACCACAGCGGTTCTGTCACATTGAGTCGGCCATTGGGATCAGTGGACGATTACTGTCTGAAAGGCTGAAAGACCTTGAACATGAAGGCATCGTGAAGCGGGAGGTTTATCCTGAAACCCCTGTACGCATTGAGTATTCACTAACAGAGAAAGGCACATCCCTGGCGCCTATTATGAAAGAGATTGAAAAGTGGTCGCAGGAATGGGTTGAGCCTGAAGCGTAAACATTACGCCTCCTCCCTTAGCACCATTCATCTATACACACCTACAATCTGACATATGACTTGGATAAAAAAAAGCGTCGTCCACCCCGTTAAAGGTGGCGACGCTTTTTTATTTAGTATGAGTGGTCCTAATCTGAGTACTATAAAATAGCGGTAATCGTATTATTTATTTTTCCCTAAAAACCTAGACGTCGTATTTTAAGTCACAGGTGCAGGGTTAAATAGAGCGAGCTGATTACTTATACGCCACTTGTCAGCCCATGTTTGCTCCCGACCACTGGCAACAGCGAGCATATAGTGGAAAAGTTCCCATCCGACGTCTTCTATACTCGCTTCCCCAGTGGCAATCTTACCTGCGTTAATGTCAATTAGGTCGGGCCATTGTTCCTGTAGCGCGTGCCGCGTGGCTACCTTAATAACAGGGGCCATTGATAAACCATAGGGGGTCCCTCTTCCTGTGGTGAAGACTTGTAAGTGCATGCCAGACGCTAACTGCAGCGTACCACAAACGAAGTCACTTGCTGGTGTAGCAGAAAAATGAAGGCCTTTCCCCTGCACTTTTTCTCCTGGAGGCACAACACCTCTAATGGCACTACGCCCTGACTTAACGATCGACCCTAATGATTTCTCCACGACGTTGGACAATCCCCCAGACTTGTTCCCAGGCGAAGGGTTGGCGCTACGATCCGCTCCTCCCCGCTTTAGATAGTCATCATACCACGCCATTTCTTGTATGAGTGCTTTTCCTACTTCTTCATTAACCGCCCTTGGTGTTAAGAGGTGAACCGCATCTCTCACTTCAGTGACTTCCGAAAATAAAACCGTTGCACCAGCCCGGACGAGCAGGTCAGCTGCGTAGCCTACTGCTGGATTCGCTGTCACACCAGAGAACGCGTCACTCCCTCCGCACTGAAGGCCAACGACGAGTTCAGATACAGGGCAAGTTTCCCGTTCTCTAGCATTCAGCTTGGCCAATCGTGCCTCTGCCATCTCCATTATTGTATCCACCATTTGAGTAAAACCTTGCTGATCTTGTAGAGAAAGAATACCTTCTTTTTCTCCATCGGGAACAAGTCTATCAGGTTGGAGCTTTTCACATCCTAGACCCACAACCATGACTTCACCCCCAAAGTGAGGGTGGACGGCTAGGTTCTGAAGGGTTTGTATCGGAATCCGGGCTTCATACGCCTGAATGGCCACTCCGCAACCGAACGAGTGATTTAGTGCCACCACATCATGGACGTTGGGATATTGTGGAAGTAACTTAGTCTTAATCTGATCAACTGCATACTCTAGTACGCCAGTCACACATTGTACACTCGTGGTAATTCCTAGGATATTTTTAATCCCTACACTTCCATCACTGTTACGGTACCCCTCAAAGGTGTACCCGTCTAAAGGGGGTAATTCCTCGGGAACTTGGTTGGCAATCGGGAGCTGATTAAGTGCTGGGGGCATTGGCAACGCCATAAGCGCCTCCTTACACCAGACACCCTGTTCTATCCGTTCTTTGGCGTATCCGATAACCTCACCATAGCGAATAATAGCTTGACCCTGCTCAATACACTTGAGGCTAACTTTATGACCTTGAGGGATATACTCCTGCAACTGTAATCCACAGGGAAACATTGTCCCTTCGGACAGACCTCCTGTGTTAACAATAATGGCCACATTGTCTTCTTCATGAACCTTAATATATAAAGGAGACTCTATTTTTTTATTTACAGACATCCTGTTCCTCCTCATGATAAATATCTCGCATAGGGATAAATTCTTATCGTACGAGGCACGGTCTCTTAGGGTCAAACGTCCAGTCAGGAATGAGATACTGCATGGCAATGGCGTCATCTCTTTTTCCTAAAGCATGTTGTTGATATCTTTCATGTGCTTTCTCTACTTCGGCCATATCTATGTCGATCCCTAACCCGGGCTTATGTGGTACATTAACTTTACCGTCAACAATGTTCAGTGGCTCTTGGGTCAAACGTTGCCCGTCCTGCCAAATCCAATGGGTGTCTATTGCCGTGATAGTCCCTGGTGCGGCGGCAGCCACATGTGTAAACATCGCTAGCGAGATATCAAAATGATTATTAGAATGCGAACCCCATGTTAAGCCCCAGTCATAGCACATTTGGGCTACTCTGACTGACCCTTGCATTGTCCAAAAATGAGGGTCGGCTAATGGGATGTCCACAGCATGCAGCTGGATGGCATGCCCCATTTGTCGCCAATCGGTTGCGATCATATTCGTTGCTGTTGGGATACCTGTGGCTCTTCTAAACTCAGCCATCACTTCTCGCGCTGAATAGCCTTGTTCCGCACCACAAGGGTCCTCGGCGTATGCCAGCACTTGATGTTGGCCAAGACACAGATCGATGGCCTCAGCTAGTGACCAAGCACCGTTAGGATCTAATGTGACTTTTGCCTGGGGGAAACGTTGAGCAATGGCTGAGACTGCTTCTATCTCTTCTTCCCCAGGAAGGACACCCCCTTTGAGCTTAAAGTCTTTGAATCCGTATCGTTCATGGGCAGCTTCTGCTAAACGAACGATGGCCTCTGGCGTCAGTGCCTCCTCGTTTCGTATACGAAACCAGTCATTGGCTGCATCAGGGGCTTCTCTATAAGGGAGATCAGTTTTGTTGCGGTCTCCGATATAAAAAAGATAGCCTAACATGGCCACGCTGTCACGTTGCTGGCCTTCACCGAGTAAGGCAGCGACTGGGACTTCTAGATATTGCCCTACTAAATCCAAAAGTGCAGCTTCTAAGGCTGTTACCGCATGAATTGTAACCCTTAGGTCATACGTTTGTAAGCCACGTCCACTCTGATCGCGCTCTCCAAACTGTTGCCGAATTGTATTTAAAATGTTATTGTATCTGCCTATCGACTCTCCCACAACGTACGGCGTAGCTTCCTCTAATGTTTGACGAATGAGTTCCCCTCCAGGGACTTCACCGACACCCGTGTGACCTGCGTTATCTTCTAAAATGACAATATTCCGCGTAAAAAAAGGGGCATGGGCCCCGCTTAAGTTTAATAACATACTATCATGACCCGCCACAGGGATCACTTTCATATCAGTAATCGTAGGCGTCATCATGGTTTCATCATGCGTGATTTGTTGCGCTCTCGACGATAGCGGCATGGCCATCCTCCCCTTTTTCTTTTTTGCGACAGCATGTCAGACATGTTACTTCGAGATTCTTTGGCGCCTTCTGCTCAAATGCCCTCATAGACAGCACCCTTACTTGACAAACACTGTTTTAATGGTGGTAAAAAATTCCTTAGCCGCTTCCCCTTGCTCACGAGAGTGAGAACTGGAAGCCTTCATGCCTCCGAACGGCGCTTGGAGTTCAACCCCTGCACTCTCAGCATTGATCCGGACTAAACCGGCTTCCATGTCCTGTATAAAGGACAACATATTCTGTATCTGAGTCGTAAAAATAGACGCACTCAGGCCGTATGGCACGTCGTTGGCCACTTCTAAGGCCTCTTCAATATGGTCAACCCTAATGAGTGCAATAACAGGGCCAAATATTTCCTCTTGGGCAATGGTCATGTCTGAGGTGACGTGATCAAAAATAGTAGGGGCGATAAAGTACCCCTTGTCGTAGTCCTCTCCCTGCAGGACATGCCCACCAGTGAGAATCTTAGCGCCTTCGGCTTTGCCTTTTTCAATATATTGGAGAACGGCGTTTAGCTGTTTTTCACTGGCACACGGTCCCATCCAGTTCCCGTCTTTTAGCCCGTTGCCTACGGTAATAGCTTTCGTCTTTTCTAGTAGTTTAGCTTTGAAAGTCTCATAAATGTCGTCTTCAACAATGACACGGCTTGTCGCAGTACATTTTTGACCTGTTGAACGGAAAGCACCGCTAATCGTACCTTCAACAGCGAGCTCTAAATCAGCATCGGCAGCAACGATAACAGGGTTTTTACCACCCATCTCAAGTTGATACTTCGCTCCTCTGGCTAGTGCCTTTTGCCCGATCGCTTTACCGACGGGATTAGAGCCTGTGAACGTAATACCATTCACCTCAGGATGATTCGTGAGTGCTTCTCCAATAACCGCGCCATCCCCGGTGACCATATTAATAACTCCTTCGGGTAAACCGGCTGCTTGGAAACATTCAATGACTTTAGCACAAGTCACGGCTGTCTCTATAGCTGGTTTGATCACGACAGTATTCCCGTAAATAAGCGCAGGAGCCATCTTCCAGATTGGAATTGCTACGGGAAAATTCCACGGTGTAATCACCCCAACAACGCCTAACGGTACACGATCTGTGAACATTAGTGCCTGGCTATCGGTAGAGGGAATCACATCCCCAACTTTCCGCATGCCCTCGCCTGCATAATAACGTAATATAGCCACCCCTCTGGCGACCTCACCTTTTGATTCGGGTAACGTCTTACCCATTTCCCGTGTCATACACGTTGCGATTTCTTCTAATCTTTTTTCCAACTCGTCTGCAGCTTTGTATAGATACGCTCCTCGTGCATTGCCGGCGAGCTTTTTCCAGGGGGATTGGGCCCGTCTCGCGGCCGACACCGCGTCGTTAAGCTCCTCTTCCGTTGACAACTGAACATACCCGATAACGTCCGTCGTGTTTGCTGGATTGATGCTCGCTTCAATATCACCACTACTTGAAGCCACCCATTGCCCATGGATGTAATTCAGATAGGTGTCCTGTTTGGTCTCCACTGTCATTTGATCTCCTCCTTATCTTTTATCGTAGAAGCACACGTTGGAATTCTTTTCGTGTAGCCTATTGCTCAATGTCAAACATCAGTATCAATCAAAGCATAAGGTCATTCACTTACGATTGACTTGGTTGTATTTCTCGTGGGTACTTTTGTAAGGCACTCGTCAGAACGCCTTCTAATTGCCTATAATGTTCCGCTTCAACTGATACGACTGGTGGTCGGACACTGTTATTGACTGGTAAGCCCATGATGTCCATCCCCGCTTTTATAAGAGCAACGGCATAGCCTTTTCTCGCTTTACGGATGCGATTGATGGGGAGAAGAACATCTGTATAGATGTCGTGCAATGTTTGCTTGTCACCTTCTTGTAAGGCGTGATAAAAAAGTCTGGATATGTGTGGGATATAGTTTGAGATGGCCGAGGAATAGGAATTAAATCCAATGCCTGCATAGGCCTCCATGGTTATCTCCGCGAATGGCATCCCATTTAACCAGTTCAAACGGTCCCCTAGTGAATGGACGAGTTCTAGATTTAACTCCATGTCCCCGTAACCGTCTTTCAGACCCACAATTTGTGGATAAGCATCGACGAGGCGTTCTAAGGTCGGCCGCTTCAGGATGGCGTTTCCTCGTTGATACAAGATGGCATTCAAGTTACTTTCCTCGATAATGGCCTGGTAATACTCGTATAGTCCTTGTTGTTCTCCTTCTATTAAATAAGGCGGAAGAACGAGATAGCCATCGGCCCCTAACTGCTCCGAACGTTGCACGAGATCAACTGCGTGACTGATATTCCCACCTACACCGGTGTAAACAGGTACTTGACCATCCGCAACCTCTACCGCAACCTTAACCATTCTTTCATATTCATCCGCATTGAGCGCATGAAACTCACCAGAGCCGCAGGCAATAAATATCGATGAGAGTCCTTCCTCAATGAGAAACCCAATATTGGTGGCTAATGCCGCTTCATCCAATTGACCGTCTGTCGTGTAGGGTGCAACAGGAAAACCTAAGATCCCCTTTGGTGCTGTTCTTTTATCACTTGTCATCCTTCCACTCCTTTTCTCCTTTGTAAAAAGGGCGCTGCATGTTTCAACCTGTTGTATATCTTGATGTATGTTCCTCAATGCGTTACGACACCTACAAAGGGTTTAATTTTAATTGTCTTACAATTAAAATTATTGTAAGACAATTAAAATGTTGTGTCAAACGTGAACTATATTATTCTTCTGAAAGTTCGATATAATAATCTTCAGTTTCCTGGATATATTCAAAGGCTTTTTCTGGTGACATGAAAGTTGGCGTGACCAAAAACTCTTCAGCCTCGGCGACATACTCCTCTGTTTGCACCACTCGTTCCACAGCCTGAGAGAAGGTCTCTACGATTTCGTCGGGTGTATCCGGGTGAAAACCGTAGAAGAAGAATTTTTCAAACGAGCTGTTAACACCTTGCTCTGTAAAAGTGGGCACATCAGACATAATGTCTACGCGCTCTCGTGACATAATCCCAAGTGTACGCATTTCCCCTGATTCAATATAATCCTTAACTAGCCCTAGAGAAGTGGGTATGATATCGATATGTCCCCCAAGTAAAGCAGCCACTTTATCCGATGCTCCACCGACATCCACTATGTTTAATTCAATGTCTTGATCTTGCTCCAACGCAAGTAATTGTAAGTGCGTAAAGCCACCTACTTCTGTTGCAATAGATACCTCTCCTGGATGTTCCCGTGCATAATCTATCAGATCCTGAAGGTCTTCAAATGGCGAATCACCACTCACGACGAATGTATTGCCGTGATCGAGTACAGGGATACCTGCCAGTTTGAATGAATCGTAGCTAAAGTCCACAAGACCAAGTATCCTATTGAGTAATAACGAATTATGGAAAAAAAGCACCGTATACCCGTCTGCGTCCGCATCGAGGACTTCCCGTGCCCCAACAGTGCCTCCAGCTCCTGTTACATTAGAGATAACAACAGACTGTCCTAGTTCCTCTTCTAAATATTTGCCTAGTAATCTAGCGTTGGCATCCGTGTCACCTCCAGCACCCGCTGGCACAATGACTTGTATCGGTTTTTCAGGATAGTCCCCCACTTGTCCATTAGACTGTGAGTTATTTTCCTCATTGGCCCCTTGTGTCGTCCCTTCACTTGCACACCCTGCAAATACAGCAATCATCAGTAGTAAAGTTAAAGTCGTCATCCCTCTCTTTAAAAGCGCTTTCATTAAAATCCCTCCTAAATTATTCTTAAATGAATGTTGGTTGGGGTTCATTGGACTGTCGCCTTAAACACCCGTGTTAATCCCTTTTGGACCACTTTTATTCTTATTTCTGAAAATATTACTTACTTTAACAACAACGGATATAAGCGCCAACGCCAGAAACGTTGCAGCGATAGGTTCAGTAAAAAATGGCGTAAAATCCCCTTGGCTATACATGAGCCCCCGACGTAAATTTGTTTCCAATAGCGGGCCAAGAATGAATCCTAAAATGACTGGGGCAATCGGAAATCTAAACTTTATCATGATGTAACCTAATAGTCCGAAGAATAATAATGCGCCCGCGTCAAAGATCCGATTATTGACACCAATAGCCCCTACGACACAAAGGACTAATATAACGGGGAGTAAAATGTATTGAGGGATACTCAAAACCCTTGTAAACCATCTCATCCCCCAATATAAGAAAGCAATCATAGCGAAATTAGCAATGATTAAGGCTATAAAAATGCCATATACGATGTCTCCATTATTCTCGAATAAAAGAGGACCTGGGGTTAAGCCATGTATCATTAGCCCACCAAGAAGTAAAGCCGTTACAGTATCTCCAGGGATACCTAAGGAAATTAAAGGGACTAAGGCACCCCCTACGGCAGCGTTATTCGCAGACTCTGAAGCAACAACGCCGTCCGGTGTCCCCTTACCAAATTCTTGAGGATGTTTTGATTTATTCTTAGCTGTAACATAAGCGATGATATTAGCTGTACCTGCGCCTATACCAGGCAAAATACCAATACCAGTACCAAATAGACTAGACCTGAACCAATTCCTGCCTTGCTTGAAAAAATCGCGCAATGTGAACCCGAACCCTTTCATCGTGTGTCGAACGGATTGTCCCTGTCCGATCTTTTGCTCTGATACTCTAATCATCTCTGAAACAGCAAACAGTCCAATCAGAACCGGGAGCAAATTGAATCCCGCATCTAGTGCATCATAACCAAAAGTAAATCGAGGAAAAGCATCGATTGGGGCTGATCCAACAAGGGCCATCGTCATTCCCAATAACCCACTTAACATCCCTTTCACTAGGGAATCACCAGCGAGACTCGAGATCATGGTCAAAGCAAACACGGTTACGGCAAAGTATTCATAAGGACCGAATTGCAATGCGACCTGAGCTAACGGCGGTGCTAGTAGCATAAGGATGACAATACTAAGTAAACCTCCTAAGAAAGAGAAAACAATAGCATAACCAAACGCCTGACCTGCCTGACCTTTTTGGGCCATAGGATATCCATCAAAAGTGGTGGCAATAGAAGAAGGTGTTCCTGGTAGTTTAAGTAGAATAGCAGGGACCATCCCACCTGATATTCCCCCTATGTATAAGCCCATCAAGAGCGCCATCCCTTCCATTGGGCTCATCCCGAAGGTCATCGGTAAAACGATGGCCATGCCCATCGTTGCTGTCAGACCCGGAATAGAACCGAATATGAGACCGAGTGCGACGCCACTTAGTATTAACAGTATGCTTTTTACATTCAGGACAGCTGACAACCCTTCAACGAATAGTTCTAACACTTGTTCACCCCCTTTAACCTAATATCCCAGATGGTAACCTTAAGTGAAAAACTGATTTGAAGCAGTAGTAAATTGAGACAGAGGCGATAATCGACGTCATTAAAAAAAGCGGGAGCCTACGTTGTGTCTTTTCTGCCATGACTAACATTTGCAGAAACAAGTAAACCGTCGTCATGATGAGAAATCCGACGTAAGGTAACAGATAGACGTAACCCAACAGCAGTACCAAGGTGGGGACAACAGACCACGGACTCCCTTGAGTGTCAGAGGTCGTATCTTCGTCTGCTTTCTCCCCTACGGGTGTTGTCTCTTGGTGATAGTCGTTTACCTTGTGACCCTCGTTTGCCTCCGGCTTTTTTAAGGTTTGTATCAGTAGAATAAGGCTTAGAATAAAAATGCCGATTGACACCAATCTAGGGACAAAATCAGCGCCAATTTCAGACACTGTTAGCTGTTGGATATGAAATGTAGCCGAGAATAAAACGATTGAAAATAGAAGTAAACTGATACTCGCCACCACATCTTGATATTTTGTCACCAGCTCATAACCTCCTTTCCATCCTCTGTTCATTACCCTTCAAACTCTACTAAGGCAGCGAGTAAGGCTTTGATATAGCCGATAGAATAGGCAAAGCCAATACTACCGTAACGCCAAGCGATATTAGAGTGTGCCCAGTTTCCGTCTAAATCTGGTGTATCTCCCTCCATCACAGGGACATGATCAGGGTTCAAGCAACCGTTAAACCCAACCTTCCTCAGTTCCAGCAGGACCTTAAACATGTTCATGTCGCCATCATCAAGTAACGCTTCTTCAAAAGCGCCTGCTGTTGGTAAACTTCCTCGTACATTACGGAAATGTATAAGGAAAAGACGATCCTTTCTGCCATAATGGTTGATCTCGTTAAGGACTAACGGACTTCCACCTTCCTCCGCACGGGTGCCGACACAGTATATATACCCGACGTTCTGATTCGGAAATTCATCCATGATCCTCCGATAACCCAATCCCCCAAACGGCGTATCATGAAGAGGTGAATCAGACGGATGCATGCCAAGCTTGACACCATACTCCTCACAAACGGGGACCAATTGCGCATACGCTTCTCGAAAACGTGCCCACCAGCGTTCATGCTCTTCTAAAGTTGGCGTTTCATGTTTTTGTTTGTTAAAACCAAGACTTTCACCCCGGGCGATGGCCCCTCCTCTCTGTCGAGCTTGATAACTCTTAGTCATCTCATTAAACGTATCTCCTGCAAACCTTTGTCTCACGATCGGAATACCCGCTTCACCGAAAACTTTGGCTGCCTTTACTGCGTGTTCAATTTCCTCTTCACTGCCTTCAGCACGTTGCATATAATTCATAGACAAATCGGGTAAGGTCACTCTATTCACATCTAGTCCAAATGAACGGATTCTCTTTTTCAACTTCAATAACGCGTCCAGATCCGGATAACCCTGTTCTTTCACCCCAGGGAAAGAAGATCCTGAGCCAAAATCAATACAATCTACCCCAAGCTGACATAATTGCTTTAAATCACCATCCGTTAAATCACACGTTGTGGTCGTAATTGATACCTTCATCATCATGACTCCCTCCCATATCTTTAAGTTGTAACGAAGTAATAGATTAGTAGCGTTTCGTTCAAATGTAACGATATTCTCGTGGTGTATTTAACCTCTCACCACTTAAGTATCCGCTTTCATAATATCTTAGTGAGGTGTGTCCACTTATGCTTTATCAATATGACTCGTGTTACATTTATTTTTTATAATTGTAAGACAATATAAATAGTAGGTCAATAATAAAAATTGAAAATATTCTCCAAAGTAAAAAACCCGACGTCGGATTCATAACTTCCAACAATCGGGTTAAAACAAACCGAGATCTTATTGACCTTCGTAATGGCGCATGGCTTTTTTACGTACATAATCGAGATGATGAAACATCCTGTTGTAGGCTGCAATAGGATCGCGTTGTTCCAATGCTTCATATATGTCCACATGGTGATTTAGCGTTGTTCCAAGATCGCGATCTTCAAGAGGAATCTGTTCTAGTACTTTGTTATGAAAGTCCTGAAGAGGTTCGATAATGCCTTCAAAAAGTGGATTCTTAGCACTTAAAGCAATAATTTTGTGGAACTCTTTATCTTGTTCGGAGGAATCATTCGTCGGTAACGCTCTCATCACGTCCATTGTTTCCCTTAATTTCGCCAAATCTTTCTCTGTAATCTTCTCAGCCGCCAACGTGACCAACCCCAGTTCTAGAGCCACTCTCGTTTCTATAATTGAAGGAATATCTGTTGCTGATAAAGCTAGCATCATAGCAAAAGGCTTGCTGCCAATCTTCTCAGAAAAGAAGGTGCCGTTACGTGTTCTACGGTTGACAATACCTAATACTTCAAGGGAAGTCATCGCTTCACGTATGACGGGACGGCTGACATTGCATATCTCCATTAACTCCAATTCTGAAGGTAGGCGATCACCGGATTTAAACTGCCCCGTTAGAAGCAGATTTATAATTTCATCCATGACCTGATTTGATAATGTTTTTCGGCTTACGGATTTTATTTCGACTTCTTTGTTCCCCACAAATATGCCTCCCTACACTCTATATCATACAAATCAATTTGTAGGACAATTTGCAGAAAATTTTAATGCATTCGGACGCATTTGTCAAGGTGAGGGACTGACACAGTAATGGGTAATCAGTCCTTCTTGCGTGCCAGTTCGTCTCGATCGTCCGCTTGGGGCACCTGCTCCATCCAGGCATGTTGAATAAGCAGGTTAGCACCATCCTCTGCATATTTCATAACTTCCCCCATTAACCGTGTATACTGTGCTATAATGTCACGGCGCGTACTCCCGGCCATACCATCTCCGTAATTTCCAATGCCACCATAAGTTAAAATGCCTGTGTGGACAGCCATCAGCTTATCTGAAAAAGGTGCGGATCTAGAATCCATCACCGAATCATCCCACAGCTTTGGAGCGGGTAGTTTGTCTTCAATCAAAATAGAACTCATCACTTCTGCATGTTTACCTGATATGTCCCGCCCTCTAATGAAATATTCTCGCACATCTTCGGATTGACACACCTGGCTAAACCCAATCAGTGTCATACGACCAATGACATTCGTTTGTATATTGGTGAATAAATGGTTAATCTCTATGGCATGTAAAGGTCGACGGTCTCCTAGCCAGCCTGTTAAGAAACCTGGCTTTTGCACAAAGTCAATGTCTTCAGGCGTTGAAATATACGGCGGACGAATATATAAGCCTTTGTTTAATAACAGCTTTCTTACTGTGTTATAGAGTTGTGTGGAATCGGCGATACATGTACTAATAAAATTGGCCACGTCTGAACGAGCCATATTGGGCAGTATCATGCCATAATTGTGTAGTGCAATTTTGGTCATGTGATGGATATAGTATAAGAAATACGTATCAGAAAAAAGTCGGGGGGCAGTGGGAATGACATCATCCTCTGTGAACCCGTGCGGTAGAGGATGGTTCTCATGATGGAATATATCTGCGATGGTCTGTACGTGATCCTTGGACATACTTAAAGCCTGTTTGAGGTTTTCTTCGATCTGTACATCTTCTACCTTCTCTAAAAAATACGTGAGTGTACAGACCGACATAGTTTCCATCATATAAGTTGTCCATAACGTTCCTATTTCCGATGACGTTAAGCGAATGTTATGCTCTGTTTTAGCCATATTTGTGGTCGCTCCTTGCAGAAAAGTGTTACTTTTATTTTGCCAATAGTCATGGAGAACATGCATGTTAACTGGAAGCATTCTGCCCTCTTCTGCCGTCATGGCAAGTCATGTTGTGAGATAAATGTGTCAACAGGTTCAGTTGGTGAACGTATGATCAATGTGGTTGGGTTGAAATTAAACGAATGGTTGAAGACATGCACATTTGCTCGGTATACAATAGTGACGTCATGAAGGGAAAGGAGGAACATCTATTGTTACAAGCGAGTATACATGGCGCCATTCTTGCATTGGGGCTGATACTCCCCTTAGGCGTGCAGAATGTATTTATATTTAATCAGGGGGCGACACAAAAAACGTTTTTCAGAGCGCTTCCTGCCGTCATCACGGCTTCACTCTGTGACACGCTACTGATCTTACTTGCCGTTCTAGGTGTATCCGTTATTGTGTTGACTTTTGCTTGGTTAAAGGTGACGATCTATATCATTGGCGTGCTATTCTTAGGTTATATGGGCTGGGTCATATGGCGGACGGATCCATCGGTGCAAAGTCGGACGGATGAAGGGATGTCGATTAAAAAGCAAGTGGCTTTCGCGGCTTCGGTATCCCTATTAAATCCACACGCTATCATGGATACGATCGGGGTCATAGGCACGAACTCCCTCTCCTATACAGGGGAAGAAAAAGTGATGTTTAGCATCATGACCATACTGGTCTCTTGGATATGGTTCTTACTCCTCGCAGTGGCGGGTCGGAATATAGGAAAGCTCGATGCTACCGGGCAATGGATGCGGAGGATTAATGTCTTGTCGGCCATCATCATTTGGGGTGTGGCCTTTTATATGATTAGACAATTACTCCATATGTAAAATCTCCGTACAAAAAAAGGGTGCTCAAAAGGACAAATTCCTTTTAAGCACCCGAATCAAACTGATCATACGACAAGACTACTTAATCCACTGAACAACTTCTTCTTTCGTCTTTCTCGTTTTTGGACGTGGCTCTTCTACGCGGTGGCCAAAGGCAACCATCACAGAGATACCATACTCGCCGTCTTCTGTTAATCCTTCTTCTTCTAAGATCTGATCAACTGCTGTGATATCAAAGCCTTCGATAGGACAAGAGTCGATCCCGATTTGGGCAGCAGCAGTCATCATGTTACCTAAAGCGATGTAGGTTTGCTTACAGGACCAATCAAACATTGTTTTTTCATTCTCTAGAATTTGGAATTCCTCTTGGAAGCTCTTATAACGGTCGAAGAAACCTTCAATCACATCCTCTGGCATCTTCTTCACGTGTCTCAGATGATTAATCACATAATCTGAATCATACTTCACGTTCTTCCGCGCTAATATGAGAACGAAGTGACTAGCGGTCGGTAGCTGCCCTTGGGCGCCCCATGAAACGTTACGAAGTTTCTCTCTCAAATCAGAGTTTTGAACAACGACAAACTTCCACGGTTCGAGTCCGACAGAACTTGGTGATAGTCTTCCAGTTTCTAGGATGAAATCAATATCTTCTTGCGCGATTTTTTTATCTGGATCGAATGCCTTTGTTGCGTGTCTAAACTCATAAGCACTGATAATGTCTTGTTTTAATTGTTCTCTATCCATTTCTCTCCGCACTCCTTTTATTTCACTTGTATGGTGTACATCGTGTGCTCAATAGACGAGGTGTGGGACCAACACCAACGATATTGGCTGTAGATTAGCAAGATAAAGTTACTATATTTTTAAAAGTATCATGGCCCTATTGCAGTGTCAAATTTTATGATGGGCTTATATCGAGGGCAAGTTTGGGTTAAAACAAAAGATAGGTAAAGTAGCGATGTTATGAAATGTTATAAGAAGGAGAACGTTATGTCTAGTCAACCATTAAAGTCTCATCTCAACCACACATTGCTGTGGCGTAAACGCAATTTATGGTCAGGTGTCCTATTTGGTATCGGTTTGATCGCTTTTATCGATGAAGCGGTCTTCCACCAGCTTCTACATTGGCATCATTTTTACGATCGATCGACAACGGAAGTGGGCCTTGTATCTGATGGTCTGTTCCACGCCCTCAGTTGGTTTGCCACGATTGGCGGGCTGTTCATATTTGCT
The DNA here is from genome assembly GCF_016745835.1 of Caldalkalibacillus salinus. Classification (NCBI taxonomy): domain Bacteria; kingdom Bacillati; phylum Bacillota; class Bacilli; order Caryophanales; family Bacillaceae; genus Caldalkalibacillus; species Caldalkalibacillus salinus. The sequence goes on from NZ_JAERVL010000022.1 coordinate 38,503, forward strand.
GACTTGCGACGGCGACAAGCATGGTTACCCAAGCGATGGTTGGGCGGCGTACTCTTAGGGGCTGGAGGGTTCCAGCTGTACGACGGCATCATACATCATAAACTAATGGGCGTCCACCAGGTTCGCTATGTCGAGGATGTCTTCATCTACGATGTCGTATGGAATGCGACTGCCCTCGCAATAATTGTCGCTGGCCTGGTTCTTATAACCCGCTCCAAACGTGATGAAGCCCAGCAAGAAGGGATGTTGGCCAATGGCGAATCATCATACTAGCCTCGGCACTGATGTGCTTGCAAACGCATCACACGTAGATGTACTCGCTTTATGTATCGTTGTTGGTGCAATCTTGGGCTATCCGGTCATGGCTTACCGTACGAACGAAAAGTATAAGCAGTGGCCCTTTGTTCGTTATATGTCTTGGTATACGGGTGTGCTTTGTGTGGCTAGTGCTCTCGTTGGTCCGATGGCCACGCGCGCCCACCATGATTTTACTTTTCATATGGTCGGGCATTTGCTCATCGGTATGCTCGGCCCTTTACTCCTAGCTCTTGCAGCTCCGATGACCCTTACCTTAAGATATGTAGAGGTGCAGACGGCTCGCCATCTCACGTCCATTTTGAAGAGCCAGCTGGCTCATCGTTTACAAGATCCGCTTGTCGCTTCTGTCCTTAACATCGGCGGTTTGTGGGTGCTCTATGCCACACCCTTATATTCAGCGATGCAGACGTACACGTTTTTACATGTCGTGGTGCACGTCCACGTGTTTCTAGCGGGGTATCTTTTTACAGTGGCCATGATCGATATCGATCCTAAGCCGCATAAGCCAAACAACGTGTACCGCGCCATTGTCTTCCTCCTCGCTCTGACAGGACACGGCATACTAGCAAAGTATATCTACGCCTATCCCCCAGCTGGTGTTTCAGCATCGCAAGCAGAGTTAGGGGCAAAAGTCATGTACTACGGTGGTGATTTGATCGATGCGTGGCTCCTCTATATTTTTTGTTATCAATGGTATCGGTCCGTGCGTCCTAGAACAGCTCTGGACTCCCTTACCCCTACCACAAATGGGCCGAGGCCCTTATAACATGTGGCCATCGCAGCTCGTTTAAAAGTAAAAAGGAGCGACAAGACGTTTAGACACAACACGTGTCCGTAACATATTTTACTAAGCGCCCCTGCTGAACGAGGGTCATTAATTCTTTTCATTCGACCACTCTTCATTGTTTTGTTTGATTTGGTTGATGCGCATTTTTCCCCAGTCGTACATCATGTCTATGATTGGTAACAAGGTCATACCAAGCTCCGTCATGGAGTACTCTACCTTAGGCGGCACTTCAGGGTACACCTCTCGATGCACAATCCCGTCTTCTATTAGCTCCCGCAGCTGATTGGTTAATATTTTATGTGAAATCTTAGGAAAAAGTCTCTGTAGGTCACTAAATCGATGGGGCCCCTCTACGCCTAAGTGCCATAGAATAACGACCTTCCACTTTCCACTTATTATGGACAGTGTCAATTCTTTCTCACAATTAAAGTCACCATTTTGTATCTTCTGCTTAATATCTTCTCGTAGTGTTTCGGACATGTTGTCGACCTCCCTATAGCTAATGTCTAAACGAGGTGAAGGGGCATATACCCTCAGTATTTTATCCAGCGTTGATATTGGTGCTAAACATTAGCTTTTATATGCCCTGCTCCTCTATAAAAAGTAACCTATGGGTAACCTGCGTACAAAAAAGTGCATACTTCTCAAGTGTATAGGACCTCAGTTAGAATATGACATGTACGATACTGAGATATTGAAATATATTTTTAGGAGGTCACCTATTATGAGCAAAAAGGCTTTATTCATTATACCACCTGAACGGTTCAATGAAGTTGAGCTCTTTCATCCAAAGCTAGCGTTAGAAGAGGCAGGCGTAGAGGTTACGATTGCCAGTACCAAAACAGGTGAAGTAACAGGAGACTATCAGGGTAAAATCAATGTTGATGTTGCCTTCTCTGATATTTCTGCCACTGACTTTGACGTGGTGGCCGTTATTGGTGGTTCCGGTACAATCGACCATCTATGGGAAAACAATGAGTTAAACCAATTCTTGAAGCAAACGCATAATCAAAAAGTTCTACTCACAGGCATCTGTGCAGGTTCCGTCTCCGTGGCCAAAACAGGGTTACTCACGGAACGCCAAGCCACATGTTTCCCTGTTGACGTCATGATTAATCAACTGAAAGAGAATGACGTCAATTATGTGGTTGAAGAGGTTGTTGTTCACAGCGATATCATCACAAGTAACGGACCAGATGGCGCAAAAGCATTCGGGAATGCGCTTGTTGAGGCATTAAAATAAAGCTGTAGAAAAGAAGTGAAGTCAAGATCAAGTCACACTCATCTTGGCTTCTTTTTTTTTCTTAGGAAAGCTAAGGCTAACGTTGTCATGACTGATCATGATTCATCACATCACTCTTCTTTTTTACCTTACCACAAAGTAATGATAGAGTAACAACTAGCGCGTATCCGTTATCATTGGAACAGAAAAAAGACGTCACTGTACTGACGCCTCATCACTAAAGAAAAATATATGAGTTCCTATTACTTACTCTTCACTTTGATGTTGTTCAAACCATTCAACGAGTTTTCTCTTAGAAAAACGCCACTCCTTGCCAATCTTAGCCCCTGGTATATCGCCATTCTTAGCCCACTCTTTCACTTTATCTGGGCTGATTTCAAGCGCCTCGGCTACTTCATTTGCAGTCAGTATATCTTTATCTTCAGACAACGTTGTCACCCCCTGGACTTATTAAACCCATAGTACCCTTCGTTATATATGTAGACTATTCACTTTTTTCTAAGCGTTTGTCAAAAGTCTTTTTGCCAAACCTCTTTAAATAATCATATCTAAAGGTATTGTTACGTGCAACTTTTTTTGAAAATTTGATCTAAAAAAACAAAATACAAATAACGGGGACCAAAGGTGTAGCTCAAAAGTTAATGAGTTCCACATTCAAATTATTCCTTTAAAAGGACAAAAAATGGGTATAAGGTTTAGTGATTGAGGCATTAGAGGTTGTGACTCATTTCAACAGGTTTATCTAGGGTTTTGTCGTTAAGATCGTGCAACGCACGCAGACTTAATGCCATTAAACTCGTCGTGACAATGAGACACCCAATGGATATAAACAATAGCTTAATACTAAAGGTCTCCGCTAAAAACCCACCTAAGCCTGCTCCTATTGGAATGCCGATTTGGGCTAACAAAAAACGGACGCTAAAGACACGCCCTCTAATATACTCAGGCACACGTTTCTGGTAGTAGGTTGTGTTATTAATGTTAATCAAAGAGGCCGCTAGACCTTGGAGGACGCTAATGATAAAAGCAACAGCAAACACACTCGTGTATCCTAAAAAGACAAACAGGGTCCCGTTAGCAAACATACAGCTTAAAAAAGTCAGTCTGAGGTCTTTCGGCGTGCCCGTGAGCCCGGTGATGAAAGAACCTAAAACCATGCCTATTGAAAAAGCGGAAACAAATAAGCCATAATTTGTCTCTGTTCCACCTAAATTTTCGATGACATAGGGTAAAAACAATGGCATTGCTGCACCCACTGCAAAATTAATGACCAGAAGTAATAGTCCGAGCCATAGTAACACACGATACTCTTTAAAGAAATGTAGGCCTTCGGTAAAATCCCTTAGCCATGTTTTTCTTTCATCCTCTTTATGCCCATAATGACTCGGTATAAGCAACAGTATAATACTAGAACTCCCCAGTGCAACAACTAAAATCATTACGACGACGGAGACATCAAAAGTAGAGATCAATAAACCACCTAAACCTGGCCCTAATAACATTAATGTTTGTAACGTACCCTCGAGCAAGGCATTGGCTTTTTGTAGCAAATCTTTAGGCAGGATATGGGCAATATAAGCCATACTTGTAGGTCTGAAAAGCGGTTCAACAGCTCCTATGATCATCGTCACCGCAAACACATGCCACAGTGCTAGCCAGCCACTCGGGTACACGAACAATAAAAAAACAAAGGCTAAGGCTCTAGTCAATTTGGTATTATCCCCTTAGAGTAGACAGTGTAAAAAAGCCCA
>NZ_JAERVL010000023.1 GCF_016745835.1 Caldalkalibacillus salinus
TGCCCTATGGGTGCATACCGAACACGACCGTTAAGCCTGTCCAGTGATGGCGTGACTAGGAGCTTTAGCTCCGTTGCACGACCTGATGCCCGAAGGGGTACGCCAATGGTACTTGAGGTTTTACCTCTGGAAGAGTAGGACGTTGCCAGGCAGACTGTACCGAAAGGTACAAAGAAGGAGACACCGCAAGGTGTCTTTTTTTGTTGTTTTATTAAAGGCTTTAGGAAGAAAGAAGTAGGAGAAGCACGCGTTCCTATGGCGAGACACGGAGGCGAAGCCGAACGATGCGAGACCTATGCCCTATGGGTGCATACCGAACACGACCGTTAAGCCTGTCTATAGCCATACAATTAAGGTTCCTTTGCTAAATACGAATAAAAAGGATGAGTTGTAATTAATTGTTCGGAAATCGGGTTGACTGTATACGCCCCCTTTGTTACACTTTAGGTGTAAGATGTTCTGACAAGATTAAACAAAATTCTACTATAAAATGTATA
>NZ_JAERVL010000024.1 GCF_016745835.1 Caldalkalibacillus salinus
TATAGCCATACAATTAAGGTTCCTTTGCTAAATACGAATAAAAAGGATGAGTTGTAATTAATTGTTCGGAAATCGGGTTGACTGTATACGCCCCCTTTGTTACACTTTAGGTGTAAGATGTTCTGACAAGATTAAACAAAATTCTACTATAAAATGTATACCTCGTATATCGTCGAGAATAGGGCTCGAAAGTTTCTACCCAAAGACCGTAAATTTTTGGACTACGAGGGAAAGAGAATCTAGGGTTCCATGATCTCTCTTTATTCGATGAGGATGAGATTGTATGGTCCAAGCGATTCAAGTATGCGATTAAGCATATGACACCGAAGGGATAAAAGCCCAGGCGGGTAGGTTTCTCTTGTAATGAGATCTACCCGTCTTTTTTAATGCCAAATTATAGTACAAGTTGAGAGAGGTGAAACAATGAGTGCTGTTGTGGGTGTCATTATGGGAAGCACCTCAGATTGGGAGACAATGCAACATGCATGTCAGATCTTAGAGGAACTGGATATTTCTTATGAAAAGAGAGTTGTTTCTGCTCATCGTACTCCTGATGAAATGTTCCAGTATGCTGAGCAAGCCGAAGAGAGAGGGATAAAAGTTGTAATTGCAGGTGCAGGAGGTGCTGCACATTTACCTGGTATGGTCGCTGCAAAAACTCCCCTACCCGTCATAGGAGTCCCGGTGAAGTCTTCTTCTCTAAACGGGCTGGATTCTTTGCTATCTATTGTGCAAATGCCGGGTGGGGTTCCTGTTGCAACCGTGTCGATAGGTAAAGCAGGAGCCATCAATGCAGGACTTTTAGCTGCAAGCATGCTTGGCGCAAACGATTCAGATCTATTAACAAGATTAAAGGAGAGAAGAGACCAGATCAGACAACGTGTGTTGGATGAGGCTGAGCTCGCTAACTATGAGATTAACCTCTAATGATAGGACTGTGAGTGACAAAAGTATGCAAGTATTTGAACCAAAAAGTCAAATAGAAACGTCTGATAACATCGCAACGAAGGACCAAGATGATAAGCACAATGCCAGTAAAAGGACACTACCTCCTGCCACAATCGGTATATTGGGAGGTGGGCAGCTTGGTAGAATGATGGCGCTTGAAGCGCGTGAGATGGGATATCGGATTATGACGCTTGATCCTACGTTTGACAGTCCGTGTGCTCAGGTTGCTGACTCGCATGTACAAAAACCCTTTAACAGTGTTGAAGGAGCAATAGAGCTAGCAGAACAAGCAGATATCATCACTTATGAATTTGAAAATATAAGCGCAGAAGTCGCCCACCATCTTGAGAAAACGAGTCATATGCCACAAGGGTATCGATTGTTATATGCCACTCAGAATCGGATACGAGAAAAACAGGCGATAGAAAAGGCTGGAGTGAAAGTCGCCCCATATTACAAAATACAAGATGAGGCCGATTTACACGAAGGCCTAGAACAATTAGATTATCCGGCTGTTTTAAAAACAACTGAAGGTGGTTACGACGGAAAAGGACAATTGGTCATACGTGCTGAGGAAGACTTGTTGCACGCCATAGATATGGTACGTCAAAGTAAACAACCATTAGTATTAGAACAATGGGTAGCATTTGAAAAAGAAATATCTGTCGTTATCGCTCGTAACCCTAATGGCGAAGTTGCGACCTTTCCTGTGGGCGAGAACATACACAGAGAAAATATATTGCACGCAACAATTGCCCCGGCAAGAATTAGTGAGTCTGTTCAAAAACAAGCGCTCAGTGTGGCAAGAAAGTTAGCACAGACGTTTGAATTGGTGGGACTGTTAGCAATAGAGATGTTTGTGTTGCCAACGGGAGAAGTTCTTGTAAATGAATTAGCGCCAAGGCCGCATAATTCAGGACACTATACTCAACAGGGGTGTATGACTTCACAGTTTGAACAACACGTGCGTGCCGTTTGCAATCTGCCTTTAGGGGCGACAGATCTTCACACACCGACAGTAATGGTAAATATACTTGGCGAACATCTAGACGATGCTGTTGGTCAACTCACACAGATGTCTAGTCACATGAAAGTGCACCTTTATGGTAAAAAGGACGCAAAGCCTAAGAGGAAAATGGGGCATTTAAACGTCACTGCTAATACGATTGAAGAGGCATTTTCTCAAATAAATCATCTTCAGATTTGGGACCCTATAGAGTAACACTAACACTAAGCTTACTTTAAAAATATAGAAAAATAATAGTCCAAAAATTATACCCGTAGTCCAACTGTAGTCTAAAATAATACATGTAGCTGACAATAATACATGTAGTCTAAAATAATGGTTAAGCCATGGAACTTTAAAAAGTAATATAAAAATGAAACGAGTATGTAACGGGAGGTTTTTTAACATGATTGAACGTTATACACGACCAGAGATGAAAGCCATCTGGACGGAAGAAAATAAATTTAAAGCATGGTTAGAGGTTGAAATACTAGCCTGTGAAGCATGGTCTGAGCTAGGGCACATTCCCAAAGAAGATGTCAAATTAATTAGAGAAAATGCACGTATTAACGTAGACCGCATTTTAGAAATAGAAGAGGAAACAAGACATGACGTGGTTGCTTTCACTCGAGGAGTGGCTGAAACACTAGGCCCAGAGTCTAAGTGGGTGCATTACGGTTTAACCTCTACAGACGTGGTGGACACGGCCTTGGGTTATATACTCAAACAGGCGAATGACATTCTATTTAAAGATTTGGAACAGTTTGTCGAGGTGCTAAAAAATAAGGCTCTTGAGCACAAATACACGGTCATGATGGGAAGAACACATGGTGTGCACGCTGAGCCTACGACCTTTGGTGTGAAGATGGCCCTTTGGTATGAAGAGATGAAGCGTAATGTAGCGCGCTTTAAAGACGCTGCACAAGGGGTAACGTTCGGTAAAATGTCTGGCGCTGTAGGTACTTTTGCAAACATTGACCCTTTTATAGAAGAATACGTGTGTGAAAAGCTTGAACTTCAACCTGCCCCCGTTTCTACTCAAACCTTACAACGGGATCGTCATGCTCATTATCTTAGCACGCTAGCGCTGATCGCCACTTCACTCGAGAAGTTTGCTACCGAAATTAGAGGTTTACAAAAGAGCGAAACGAGAGAAGTCGAAGAGCGTTTTGGTAAAGGTCAAAAAGGTTCATCAGCAATGCCACACAAACGTAATCCTGTCGGTTCAGAGAATATCACAGGGTTAGCGCGCGTGGTTCGAGGGCATATGGTGTCAGCGTATGAAAATGTTCCTTTATGGCATGAGCGTGATATTTCTCATTCCTCAGTTGAACGCATTATCCTACCCGATACAACCATACTTTTAAATTACATGCTTAATCGCTTCGCCAAAATCGTGGATGAGTTGACAGTTTTCCCTGAAAATATGGAGCGTAACATGGATCGAACGTTTGGGCTCATCTACTCTCAACGTGTATTACTAACACTGATTAACAAAGGTTTAAAACGTGAGGAAGCGTACGATTTAGTGCAATCGAAGGCGATGGAAGCGTGGGAGAATCAGACATCATTCAGAGGGCTACTAGAAAAAGAAGATAAGATTACAGACACTTTGAGTCCTGAAGAGCTTGATGAATGTTTTGATTATCATCACCACATGCAGCGTGTCGATACCATCTTTAAGAGAGTGGGACTTGAATAAAAGAGCAGCTGAACAATATTGTGTAAAAGGTGATCAGAGAATCTTAAACAAGGGGGAGTGGAGATTGAACAGAGGGCCATTATTATATGAGGGGAAAGCCAAACGTATTTATCAAACTGACGAAGCATCTATCGTCTGGGTTGAGTATAAGGACGATGCTACCGCTTTTAACGGAGATAAAAAAGGGGCCATTAAAGAGAAAGGTGTTTTAAATAATCGTATTAGTGGCTTATTTTTTAAATACTTGCAGGAAAAAGGTATCTCTACACATTTTGTGCAACAGTTGTCAGAACGAGAGCAATTAGTACAAAAAGTAGAGATTATTCCCGTCGAGGTCGTTGTACGCAATAGAGCGGCTGGGAGTATGGCCAAACGATTAGGCCTTGAAGAAGGGACTCAGCTACCTTTTCCAATTGTTGAATACTACTACAAAGATGATGCACTAGGTGATCCTTTGATAACGGAAGCGCACGTTCACGTTTTGGGGTTAGCGACTGAGGACCAACTTCAGAAGATGAAAGAGGATGCTTTACAGATTAATCGTCATCTACAGGACTTTTTATTACAAAAAGATATTGAGTTAATAGATTTCAAGCTTGAGTTTGGGCTAACGTCATATAATGATGTGATTCTCGCAGATGAAATCTCCCCTGATACCTGTCGCTTTTGGGATGTACACACTCAGAAGAAACTAGATAAAGATCGGTTTAGACGTGATTTAGGAGATGTAGAAGAGGCTTATGAAGAAATCCTAACGAGACTTGGAGGGTACGAGAATGTTTAAAGTCATGGTTCATGTCACGCTCAAGGAAAGTGTTCTTGATCCGCAAGGGAGTGCGGTGAAAAAGTCTTTACACACGATGCAGTACGAAGAGGTGCAGGACGTGCGTATAGGTAAATATATGGAGTTAGATATTCAAGCGGATAGTGAACAAGCAGCGAGAGCACGTGTCACAGAGATGTGCGAGAAACTGCTATCTAATCCTGTAATAGAAGACTACGAGATTCAGATACAAGAATGTCCACAACAAGTGACAGGAGGATAAAACCATGAAATTTGCTGTTCTTGTCTTCCCCGGTTCGAACTGTGATGTTGATATGTACCATGCTATCAAAGACGGTTTACAAATGGACGTCGATTACGTTTGGCACCATCAAACGGACTTGAGTGCTTATGACGGTATCCTCTTGCCCGGTGGTTTCTCTTATGGAGATTATCTGCGCTCAGGTGCTATTGCCAGATTTGCCCCTGTTATGGGTGAGGTCCAGAAAGCAGCGAAGGAAGGAAAACTCATCCTAGGTGTGTGTAACGGGTTCCAGGTGTTACTAGAAGCGGGTTTACTACCTGGAGCCATGCGTCGTAATGACAGTCTTAAATTTAGATGCTTTCATACACCATTAGAGGTTGTGAACAATCAAACGGCCTTCACTACTCAGTACGATCAAGGTGAGATTATATCTATTCCTATTGCCCATGGAGACGGGAATTATTACTGTGACCCAGCTACTTTACAAGACTTAGAGAAAAACAATCAGATTGTGTTCAAGTATCAAGAAAATCCGAACGGGTCAGTAGCCGATATCGCGGGTGTCATTAATAAACAAGGTAACGTACTAGGGATGATGCCACATCCTGAGCGGGCTGTAGAAACATTACTAGGATCCGCTGACGGTAAAAGATTGTTTACGTCCATTTTAGCGAATTGGAGGGAACGTCATGTCACAAACGTATGAACCAACACCAGAACAAATAGAAGCTAAACGGATGTACGCTGATATGGGGTTAACGGATGAGGAATATGCGCTAGTCATAAAGCTTCTGGGTAGAAAGCCCAATTACACTGAGACAGGACTTTATAGTGTCATGTGGTCGGAACATTGTAGCTATAAGAACTCAAAGCCTGTGCTTAGAAAGTTCCCAACTGAAGGAAAGCAAGTGTTACAAGGGCCGGGAGAAGGCGCTGGCATCGTTGATATTGGAGACGGGCAGGCCGTTGTCTTTAAAATAGAGTCGCATAACCACCCATCCGCAATTGAGCCTTACCAAGGGGCGGCAACTGGTGTGGGCGGCATTATCCGCGACGTTTTTTCTATGGGAGCGAGACCTATTGCACTATTAAACTCATTACGATTTGGAGAACTAGACTCTGCTAAAGTCCGTTACCTCTTTGAACATGTGGTCGAGGGGATCGCAGGCTATGGCAACTGTATCGGTATCCCAACTGTGGGTGGAGAAATTTATTTTGACCCGTGCTATGAAGGGAACCCGTTAGTGAATGCCATGTGTGTAGGGATTATAGAACAAGATAAAATCCAAAAGGGTGTGGCCAAAGGAATTGGTAACCCTGTGATGTATGTCGGGGCGAGCACTGGCCGCGACGGGATACACGGCGCAACATTTGCCTCCGAAGAGTTGAGTGAGCAATCGGAAAGTAAACGTCCAGCCGTTCAAGTCGGAGACCCTTTTATGGAAAAGCTACTAATCGAAGCGTGTTTAGAGCTTATTGATACTGGTGCTGTCCAAGGAATTCAAGACATGGGGGCAGCAGGGCTCGCGTCGTCCAGCTCTGAAATGGCGAGTAAAGCGGGGAACGGTATAGAGCTTGACCTCGACCTCGTACCCCAACGGGAAAAAGGGATGTCAGCATACGAAATGATGCTTTCTGAATCCCAAGAGCGAATGCTCGTTGTGGTCGAAAAAGGAAGAGAGGATGAAGTGAAGGCCATCTTCGATAAGTGGGGATTGCATTCAGCAACCGTCGGCAGAGTGACCGACACAGGCAAATTGCAATTAAAGCATAAAGACCAAATTGTAGCGGATGTGCCTGTTGATAGTTTAGCTGAGGACGCACCGGTGTATCATAAGCCGTCAAAAGTCCCTACCTATTATGAGACCTTCCAACAGTCTGAATCCCCAGCCATAAAGGTTGAATCACTGAAGGACAGCTGGCTTGATCTCATGGCCTCTCCAACGATTGCAAGTAAAGAATGGGTCTATCAACAGTATGATCATATGGTACGGACAAATACGGTTGTCTCACCAGGCTCTGATGCGGCGGTACTCCGTATCCGTGATACACGCAAAGCACTAGCGATGACGACAGACTGTAATGCCAGATATATTTATTTAGACCCTGAGGTAGGAGGCGCGATAGCCGTAGCCGAGGCTGCACGCAATATTGTTTGTTCCGGTGGTCAACCATTAGCTATTACAGACTGCTTAAACTTTGGAAACCCGGAACATCCTGAAATCTTCTGGCAGTTTGAAAAAGCGGTGGATGGTATGAGTGCAGCTTGTCATAAGCTAGATACGCCTGTGATTGGGGGCAATGTTAGCTTATACAATGAACGTAGTGGCATGGCCGTTTACCCCACACCTGTCGTCGGTATGGTTGGATTAATTGAAGATGTTGACCACATTACAACACAGGGGTGGAAAAAAGCGGGAGATGTGATCGTCCTACTCGGTGAAACACAGTCGGAATTTGGCGGTTCTGAGATCCAAAAGAAAGTGGATGGAGACATTTCTGGACGTCCGCCTGTTCTAAATTTAGAACGTGAGGAAGCTGTTCAGGCACTGACGCTTGAAGCCATTAAAGCAAACTGGGTATCTTCGGCACATGATGTGGCTGAAGGTGGCTTAGCTGTAGCGTTAGCGGAATGTGCGATAAGTGGAGAGAAAGGAGCCTCTGTTACCATCGATACGGACCTTGATCCAACCGCCCTGTTATTCTCTGAAAGTCAGTCTCGTATTCTCTTAAGCATAAAAGAGGAAGCTGTGACGTCATTCATAGAAAAGGCACAAGCGCATGGTGTTAAAGCATCCGTAATTGGAGAGGTAACCGATACGCCGCACATTGACGTCCACGTACAGGGTGAGCCAGTCGTTACAGCCTCTTTAGATGAATTAAAAGCAGCTTGGGAGGGAGCGATCCCATGTTACATGACAACGTAAAGGCCATAAATACAGCATCTAAGACGTCAGAAATAAAGTCTGCGGCAATAGAAGACGTGAAGACCGGAGACGTTAGTCAGTCAGGTAGTATCGTCAACGCCCATTCAGCCCATTCAAAAATGTCGATACTTCAGCAAGACGAGTGGGACATGGATAAGCTTAATGAAGAGTGCGGTGTATTTGGTGTCTACGGACATCCACAAGCCCCGGAATTAATCTATTACGGCTTACACGCCCTGCAACATCGGGGCCAAGAAAGTGCGGGGATTGTGGCTTCAGATGGTGAAAGTTTTACCCATCACAAGGGCATAGGGTTAGTCACAGAGGCTTTCGCAGATAATGCTTTATCCAAATTAACGGGGAACAAAGCGATCGGTCACGTGCGTTATACGACAGCGGGTGACAGTCGTTTAGAGAATGCCCAGCCACTAATATTTAAATATAAACACGGTAACCTTGCCCTCGCGCACAACGGGAACTTGGTCAACGCGTCCCAAATAAGAAGCTATTTAGAGCGACAGGGTTCAATTTTCCAAACGACAAGCGATACGGAAGTCATTGCTCACTTGATTGCGCGTTCCGGGTACGACCAGATTGAAGAAGCGATCAAAGAAGCTTTAAGTATGATAAAAGGTGCCTATGCGTTGCTGATAATGACAGAGAACAAGTGTATTGCCGCTTTAGATCCTAACGGCTTAAGGCCATTATCTATAGGTAAAATCGGGGATGACTACGTCTTTTCCTCTGAGACATGTGCGTTTGATGTCACTGGAGCGGAATACTATCGTGAGGTTGAACCGGGAGAAATGGTCATCATAGATGAAGACGGCTTGCGTTCGGAACGTTTCACACCACAAACACAACAACGTTCGATTTGTAGCTTTGAATATATTTATTTTGCACGTCCGGATAGTAACTTAGATGGCATTAACGTCCACACGAGTCGCAAAAGGTTAGGGAAGCAACTGGCGCGAGAGTTTCCTGTGGACGCTGACGTTGTGACCGGGGTACCCGATTCTAGTATCTCAGCTGCTATCGGCTACGCAGAGGAATCAGGTATACCTTATGAACTAGGGTTGATTAAGAACCGTTACGTTGGGCGTACCTTTATTCAACCGAATCAAGCATTACGCTCCCAAGGCGTCCGTATGAAACTGAGTGCGGTACGCAAGGTTGTGGAAGGCAAGCGCGTGGTTATGATCGATGACTCTATTGTACGCGGTACAACGAGTGGAAGGATCGTCAAAATGCTACGGGAGGCAGGAGCCACGGAGGTTCATGTGCTCATAAGCTCACCCCCCGTGAGAAACTCATGTTATTACGGCATTGATACGTCTACACGCGAAGAGTTGATCGCCTCTAAAAAATCAGTCGATGACATTCGTGACTATATTGAGGCTGATACGTTGACGTATCTAAGTGTAGAAGGCATGATTGAAGCCATCGGTCGGGAGGATGACAACCCGAATCGCGGACACTGCCTGGCTTGCTTTACTGGAAAGTATCCGACTGAAATTTATCCTGATAGCTTAAAGCCTTACGAGAAAGTATAGAAAGGGGCGTTTGAAGTGAGTGACGCATATAAACAAGCAGGCGTAGACATCCACGCGGGCTATGAGTCGGTCTCACGGATGAAAAAGCATGTACAGAAAACGATGAGACCTGAAGTTTTAGGCGGATTAGGGAGCTTTGGGGGCATGTTTGAATTACCAGTGGATCGTTATGAACAACCCGTATTAGTGTCTGGCACTGACGGTGTGGGGACAAAGCTTAAGCTGGCCTTTGACCTCGACCGCCATGATACCATCGGGATTGATGCAGTGGCTATGTGTGTGAATGATATTATCGTGCAAGGAGCCGAACCCCTTTACTTTCTAGACTATATCAGTTGTGGCAAGCTCGTCCCTGAAAAAATTGAAGACATTGTTGCGGGTATTGCTAATGGCTGTGCACAAGCGGGCTGTGCGCTTGTAGGTGGAGAAACGGCTGAAATGCCCGGATTCTATCCAGACGGGGAGTATGATATTGCTGGATTTGGTGTAGGTGTCGTAGACAAGAAGGATATCATTGATGGGTCTTCCATTGAACCAGGCGACCTACTCATAGGCTTACCCTCAAGCGGATTGCATAGTAATGGATACTCACTTGTACGGAAAATTTTATTGGACACACATCATATGGATTTAGAAGCACCTGTCGTCACACAACCGGGTAAAAATGTCGATACTTTAGATGACATTGATGGTCCGCGTCCAACCTTAGGAGACACGTTGCTCACCCCCACTCGGATTTACGTCAAACAGGTGCTAGCACTATTAGAATCCTTTAATATTAAAGGCATGGCCCATATCACCGGTGGTGGATTTTATGAAAATATACCGAGGATGTTACCTAAGCATGCTCAAGCAGAGATTGATGTCGGCTCTTGGCCAGTACCCGATATATTCACCTTGCTCAAAGATAAAGGAGATTTAACAGCGCAAGATATGTTTAACACGTTCAACATGGGGATCGGCTTTGTGTTGTGTGTCCCTAACGAAGAAGCTGTTGATGTCATACGCCGTGTTAAAGAGCTGGGTGAAGAAGCTTACCTACTCGGGCGTATCGTTAAAGGCCAGCAAGAAGTAACATTAGCTGGGGTCCAATGGGGGACAACATGACGAGAGCGAATGGAGAAGTGCATTATCATTCTATGAGTCTATGCTACCTCACCAGTGTCGCTCAAAGGAGGCAACCTAAGTGAAGCGTATCGCCGTATTCTCATCGGGCAGCGGATCTAATTTTGAAGCGATAGCCAAATATTTTGAGGAAAAAGCTAACATAAAAGTCGCCTTGCTCGTGTGTGACCAACCACAAGCTTATGTGATTAAGAGGGCCGAACGTTTCGGTATCCCTACGCATGTCGTTTCTCCTAAGGATTTTTCTTCTAAACAGGCGTATGAAGAGGATGTTTTGAATCAGTGTGCATCATATAAGGTTGATTTTATTGTATTGGCCGGTTACATGCGTCTGATCGGATCAACGTTACTACGTCCATATAGCGGAAAGATCATGAATATCCACCCTTCTCTACTCCCTGCTTTTCCGGGTAAGGATGCGATCGGGCAGGCCTTGGCGGACCGCGTAAAAGTGTCTGGCGTCACCATTCATTTTGTTGATGAAGGCATGGATACAGGTCCCATCATTGCCCAACAAGCGGTGAACGTTGAACCTGAAGATAATCATGAAAGTTTGGGAGCAAAGATACAACAGGTGGAACATGCCTTGTATCCTAAAATTGTAGAACAATGTGTGCAACAAGAAGTCTTTTTAGAGGGGGGACAAGTCCAATGGCAAAGATAAAAAGAGCACTGATCAGTGTGTCAGATAAAACAGGTATTGTACCTTTTGCTAAACAACTAGCAGACAAAGGTGTTGAGATCATATCTACCGGCGGGACAAGTCGTTTATTACAAGATTCAGGTGTGGATGTCATTAACATTTCTGAGGTCACCGGCTTTCCTGAAATACTTGATGGGCGAGTAAAGACGTTACACCCGCGTATACACAGTGGTATTTTAGCCATGAGAGGGAGCGAGACACATCAACAGCAATTGGCTGAACATCAAATCACGCCAATCGACTTAGTGGTTGTGAATTTATACCCGTTTTCGGAAACGATCGCAAAGCCGGATGTGACTTTCGCTGATGCCATTGAAAATATTGATATCGGTGGGCCTTCGATGTTACGCGCGGCAGCTAAAAACCATGCTGATGTCACAGTGATTGTCGACCAGAGTGACTATGAAACAGTGTTAACAGACATTGAACAACATGGGAACACCACAGAAGAGACACGTCGCGCGCTGGCTGCTAAAGTATATCGTCACACGGCTGCTTATGATAGCTTAATCGCTTCTTATTTGTCTGAAGAAGTAGGGGAGGAAGCGCCGGAGAAACTATCTGTGACTTTTGAGAAGGTACAAGACTTACGCTATGGTGAGAACCCTCACCAGAAAGCGAGTTTTTATCGCACGGCGCAAAAAGTACCAGGTTCTCTCACCAGTGCGGAACAGTTACACGGCAAGGCGCTCTCGTATAATAACATCAATGATGCGGATGCTGCACTCAGTATGGTGCGTGAGTTTACAGAACCCACAGTGGTGGCTGTCAAGCACATGAATCCTTGTGGAGTAGGGACGGCTCAAACGATTGAAGAAGCTTATGATAGAGCGTACGAAGCGGACCCTGTGTCTATTTTCGGAGGGATTATCGCAGCCAACCGGCCTATAGATGAACGTACGGCTCAACGCATGCATGAAATCTTTTTAGAGATTATCATTGCACCCGACTTTACAGCGGAAGCACTTAACATTTTACAACAGAAGAAGAATATTCGCTTACTAAAAATTAAGGATATTGTTCCGTTTAAGGTACCAGTTCCGCGTTACCAAACGATTGTTGGAGGATTACTCGTCCAAGACCAGGACGTAAAAGACATTAAGGCAGATGACTTACAAGTTGTGACTGAACGACAACCGACGGAAGAGGAGATCGAGCAATTGCTTTTCTCTTGGAAAATCGTCAAGCACGTCAAGTCCAATGCAATTGTACTAGCCAAGGATAGTCAGACGGTTGGTGTGGGAGCAGGACAAATGAATCGTGTGGGGGCTGCCAAAATCGCGATTGATCAGGCGGGAGTGAAGAGCAAAGGGGCTGTATTAGCGTCAGACGCTTTCTTCCCTATGCCAGATACTGTTGAAGAAGCAGCCAAATCAGGCGTGTCAGCGATTATTCAGCCCGGTGGTTCGATTAAAGACGAAGACGTCATCAAGGAAGCGAACAATCATGGGATCGCGATGGTCTTCACGGGTGTACGTCACTTTAAACACTAAACAACATACTGTCCGGAGGAGGAGAGCTATGCTATGAAAGTCCTAGTCATCGGCCAAGGTGGACGAGAACATGCGATTGCTTGTCAGTTAGCTCAAAGCCCAAGCGTGTCAAAAATATTTGTAGCCCCGGGTAATGCGGGGATGGGATCAATTGCTGAGCTCGTGCCAATCAAAGAAAACCAAATGACAGACTTACTCAATTTTGCCCAAGAGAACAAAGTAGACCTGACCATCGTCGGTCCTGAGGTTCCCCTAACGGATGGGATTGTTGATCATTTTCAGCAAGCGGGCTTACGTGTATACGGTCCAACCAAAGCGGCAGCTATGATCGAAGGAAGTAAGTCCTTTGCCAAACATCTCATGAAAAAATATGATATCCCTACGGCCGAATATGAGGTCTTTGATAATAAAGAGGGCGCTCTAGCGTACGTGGCTGAAAGGAAAACCCCTATTGTGATCAAAGCGGATGGTCTTGCTGCCGGTAAAGGGGTGGTCGTTGCCCAAACGTCACAAGAAGCAAACGACGCGATTGAGGCTATGATGGGGGAAGGAAAGTTTGGCATTGCCGGCCATCAGGTCGTTATTGAGGAATATCTCCAAGGAGAAGAACTCTCTTTGATGGCTTTTGTAGATGGCCATGTTGTCGTACCTATGGTTCCCGCTCAAGATCATAAGCCCGTTTATGATGGTAACCAAGGGCCTAACACAGGAGGGATGGGAGCGTACTCACCCGTCCCACAATTTAATCGACAACGAGTGAACGAAGCCGTTGAAAATATTCTTAAACCGACAGCTGAGGCGCTGGTACAAGAGGGACGACCTTTTACTGGCATCCTATATGCCGGTCTGATGATGACACCTCAGGGACCAAAGGTGATTGAGTTTAACGCTAGATTTGGTGACCCGGAGACACAGGTGGTACTTCCACGTTTGGAAACAGACTTAATGGAGATTATCAATGCTTCCCTTGACCATCGGCTAGATGACATAAAAGTCAATTGGTCTGATGATGCTGTGGTAACGGTCATTTTGGCCTCAGAAGGATATCCTGGGTCATACCCGAAGGGACGTAAAATCCACGGCATTGATGAGGATCATCATGAAGAGGGGATTCGTATTTTTCACGCGGGAACCGCTCAGACTGAGGACGGATTAGTGACATCTGGAGGCAGAGTCCTCGCTGTGACAGCGAAAGTACAAAGTATTGCTGCTGCACGGCAAATGAGCTATGAAGCCGTACAAAAGATTCATTTTGAAGGGATGCATTATCGTCAGGATATAGGTGCTAAAGCCATAGGTCGCCTATAGTATATCGTATAAAACTGGATAGGCATCATGTGTTAGTCTTGTGCACATTTACTATACTGATACTATACCGACTATATTGAGGAGAGAAACACCGGGCAAAAAGCCTTGGTGTTTTTTCTTATGTGTTTTTTCCATTTCCTGACCGTGATATAGTAGAAAGAGAATACAAAGAAAACGCATACTTAAATAATGGAGGGGATGTCGCGTGAGATGTGTATGGTGTGAGCAGGATAGCGCTAAAAAAACAGTCAAAGACTGTACTTGGATAGATCCTACAGGCAAAGAGGTTTTGACAGTCAAAGAGGTACCTGCCATCGATTGTCCAACTTGTCAGGATGTTTATGTTGAAGATGAAGTGAATGAAGAGGTGGAAGCCGCTTTACATAGTGTCGAGCTAGATAAAATAGGGCTGACCTTTACTTATAGTACCCTCATGAATGCCCCACGAAAGAGTATCTTTGACCTTTTTCAAGAGAGTGAGTGACGCCAATGAGTATACGCCCCCAAACATTAGAACAGTACCAGTCCTTCATGCTGATAGCTCAACGAAAAAAGTCCCCGAGCCAATGGTTGAAAGGGGTGAACGTACTCAATGTATACACCGGTCAGGTCGAAACGGTGCATATTCATATAGCCGGAGACAGAATTGCCTATGTCGGTGAGAAGGAGCCTGTGGTCGGACCAGAAACAAAGGTAATTGAGTTACAACCTCACCAAGTGATTGTACCCGGTTATATTGAGCCACACGCCCACCCGTTTCAGTGGTATAACCCTTTTACTTGGGGAGATTATGTCTTAAAACAAGGGACAACAACCTCTATTAATGATAATATGTCATTGTTTAAGCATCTTACTGATGATCAGGCGTTGCAGTTTATCGAGCGTTTAGATGCGGAAGGCGATCATCTGTGGCTATGGTGGTCTCGTTTTGACGCACAGACGGCGTTCGACGAGAAGAGTCGCACACGTTTTGCACCATCCTCACTCCAGCGTTGGTTATCTCATCGCTTAGTAATACAGGGAGGCGAGTTTACGTCTTGGCCTCTTTTTCTAGAAGGTGATGTGCAACTCCAAGAGGCGATGCTTTTGACCAGACAAACGTATCAAAAAAGAGTTGAAGGCCACTTACCAGGGGCTTCAGCGGAAACACTAAATGCGTTAACGGCCGCGGGCATTGGAGCTGATCATGAATCCTTGAATGGAGAGGATGTGGTCAAACGTCTACGTTTAGGGTTATATGCCACACTGAGATATTCGTCCATTAGGCCCGATCTACCAGAACTATTAAAGGACATTCGCCAACATCCTGAGCTTAATACGAACCGGTTAATGCTAACGAATGACGGGTCCATGCCTTATTTTCTTGAAGGCTCTGGTTGTGATAATATGATTAGAATGGTTCTAAACGAAGGATTTGAACCAGCAGAAGCGTATCGCATGGCGACTTTAAATCCAGCGACGTATTATGGCATAGATTTATTACTTGGTGGCATCGCACCGGGGCGTTTGGCTCATCTCAATGTCCTTGAGTCCTTAGATGAGCCCACACCCACCCATGTTATGGTCGATGGAAAATGGGTCATACAAGATAAAAAACGACGTACATTGGCGGCAACACCACAATGGATTAAGGATCGTTTCTCACCTCTCCAACAAAACATAAATTGTGAAGTGTCTTGGTTAGAGCACATATGTGGAGATATTGGGGTCGAGCTCGTGAATGAAGTGATCACCCGCCCATATACGTACACTCCTGATAATGAATTGTCAGAAGATGAGTGTTACCTTTCCTTACTGACGAATGACGGCCGTTATATTTTAAATACGAGGATAAAAGGTTTTGCTCGTCATTTAGAAGCACTTGCGAGCACGTTTACCGTAACGAAGGATTATATACTGATAGGACGAGATAAAGAAAAAATGATCTCCGTGCTAAAAAGAACAATAGAAGAAGGGGGCGGGATACGCGCGCTTTTTGAGGATGGAAATGAGCAAGTCATTCCTTTGCCTCTAGCGGGTGGGATGAGCCCTGAACCTGTTGAGACACTCATCACTATGAGTCAAGATTTCATCGAAAAATTACAGCACGAAGGACACCCATTCAACGACCCTATCTATACATTGCTTTTCCTAACAGCGACCCATCTTCCATTCATTCGATTAACCGAACAAGGACTGTACGCCATAAAAGATAAAGAATGGTTAATGTCTTCTTTACGCCTGTAAAATTTAAAAGGGTCAAAAAAGGATTTTGCGCGTTAAATGACGAAAGGATAATATTAAACAGCGAGAGAGGTGTAAAGCGTGCTGAGAAGTGTATGGCATTATATGATCGTGCTTATTTTTATCATCATACTGGCGGGGTGTGGAGCCTCAGAACCAACGTCCACAGAGCCAGATGACGAAGAAACAGTGGAAGATTCTATGCAGGAGAGTGGACCAGAAGAAGTAGAGGAAGAGGAAGATGTTGTTTTTCCTTATACAGCACCTTTAACTGGTTTAGGCTCTATGACAGAATTAGATCAACGTATTGTGGCCGTGATGATTAATAACCATAGTAAAGCGCGTCCTCAAACCGGATTGGGAGAAGCTGATATGGTGTACGAGGTGTTATCTGAAGGGTATATTACGCGACTGATTGCTTTATACCATAGTCAGTCACCTGAAGTCATTGGGCCTGTTAGAAGTTTAAGACCGTACTTCATTGATATAGTCAATGGCTATGATGCGATTTTTGCTCACGCAGGGGGCTCCACAGAGGCCCTTAGTATTGTTCGGCAACGACATTTACCTTCTTTAGATGAGATTTATAATTCAGAAAGGTCCTTTTACAGAGTTGATTTTAGAAAAGCACCACACAATTTGTACACCAACCTAGATCTGTTAAGAGAAGGTGCCGAGTATCGTGGATTCAGAGAGGACTCTGAGATCCCAGGTTTACTATTTAAGGAACCTGAAGAAGAGATGGAAGGGACATCGGCTGATGAAATAGATATCCTATACGCTGACTCTTACTCGGTATCTTATCACTATGATGAGGAGACGGAGTTGTACACTCGGCATGTTCAAGGTACACCACATCTAGATAGAGAAACGGAAGAACCTTTGACGATGACCAACGTATTTGTCATTGAGACTAGCCATAGGATATTGGATAATGAAGGGCGACGCGCCGTAGATGTCATGAGTGAAGGGAAAGGTCTCCTTTTCCAAAAAGGTAAAGTAATCGAATGTGAGTGGAGACGTGTCGATGGTGTCATACGACCATTTGTTGATGGACGAGAGATCGGTTTGTACCCGGGCAAAACATGGGTTAACATTGTACCTAACAGTCCAGGATTGGACCATTATGTGAATGATAATCGAGAGGATACATCTTCTACAGATCATGAATAAATGAGTTTATGTTATGGAAAGGAGGAATCGAGGTGCAGTTAGACAAGCTGAGAGGAAAAGAATTAGACCAGTTATTTAGAGCAGTACTGTCCTTGAAAGATATTGAAGATTGTTATGTGTTTTTTGATGACCTTTGTACGGTGAATGAAATTCAATCTCTTGCTCAACGCTTAGAGGTGGCCAGAATGCTCAGAGAAGGTTACACCTACCATAAGATAGAAACTGAAACGGGGGCGAGTACAGCTACGATATCACGAGTGAAACGTTGTCTGAATTACGGCAATGACGGGTATACGCTAGCATTAGATCGCCTTGAGGAACGAGATCAAGAGGAGAAATAATATCTATATACCTAAAAATAGTAACAGGTCTAGCCATTCTTCTAGGGCTAGACCTGTTTTTGTTTTTGTTGGTGTCTTGCTGAAAGAAGGGGTATGTAACGCGTTAGATGACCCATTCGCCATTTCGCATGAGTGCTATACGCTGTCCGTCTAATGTCTCGCCGTCCACATTCATCTCGGCTGATCCCATCATAAAATCGACGTGAATAAGACTATCGTTGCCTCCTTTTTGTGCTAAATCCTCCTTATCCATTTTTGTGCCACCTTCTATACAATTAGGGTAAGTGGCGCCTAGGGCGAGGTGGGAAGAAGCGTTTTCGTCGTATAAGGTATTATAAAAAATAAGCCCTGATTGTGATATAGGTGAACTGTGAGGGACCAACGCGACTTCGCCAAGTCTACGGGCGCCTTCATCAGTATCAAGTAGGTCTTTTAAAATGTTATAGCCTTGCTCGGCGTCGAAGTCTACGACTTTTCCGTCCTTAAAGGTGAGTTGGAATTCATCGATGAGATTGCCACTGTAGTTTAAAGGCTTTGTACTTTTAACCGTCCCGTTGACACCGTCCTTATGCGGCATCGTGAAGATTTCCTCAGTGGGCATATTCGGAACGGTAAAGACGCCGTTTTGGCTTTTTTCTCCACCACCGAGCCACACGTGTCCTTGTGGAAGTTCAATTGACAGGTCTGTGCCCGGTCCTGAGTAATGTAACTTAGCAAATTTTTTGTCATTCATATATTCTACTTTTGACTTCAGGGTTTCAAGATGTTGGTGCCAAGCGTGTACGGGGTCATCTTGGTCAACTCGGGTAATGCTAAAGATAGATTGCCATAGCTTCTCAATACGCGCCTTCTCTGAAACATCAGGAAAGATTTTTTTGGCCCAATCTTTTGTCGGTACAGATACGATAGACCAACTTACTTTACTGGATTTAATGTATGTACTAAATGTATACATCGCTTTCGCTCTGGTTTTGTTTGCCGTGGCCACTTTTTTGGGATCCACTTCTTTTAACAAATCAGGATTTGAAGCATGGATCGTGAGGAAGGCAGCATCGTCTTCAGCCATTTCTTCAAAGCCCTTCGCTTTCCAAGTTGGGAATGCTGTGAAGGCTTCATCAGGGGCGTGTTGAAATTTTAACAGTGTTAAGGTTTCATCGTTCCATTCTACGTGTACGTTTTTAGCACCAGCTTGGTAAGCCGTTTTAGTTACTTTATGTACGAAGTCAGAGGCTTCAATCGGTGCGTTGATCACGAGGGTTTGTCCCTGTTGAATATTGACCCCTACTTTAACGGCAAGTTCAGCGTATTTCTGTAGATTTGTCTCAAATGTGTTTTCAAATTCACTCATCATTAACCCTCCATTGTCTCATTCATTTTTAACATTTTATCATATGTCAGGGATGTGTCACTAATGTGGACATAAGGATGAGCCAAGAGCCACGCACATACGTTTGTGTTTCCCTTTTGCTTCCTCCCCTAATTTGATATAATTCGTATGTATGTATGTGAGGAGGCGTCAAAATGATGGATGAACATAAATGGTCACACGCCTTTAAGCTAGACCCCGATAAATACATATCCGATGAAGATTTGGAGCGTATTTGTGAATCGGGAAGTGACGGCATTATTGTCGGTGGCAGCAGTGGTGTGACCTTTGATAATACAATAGATTTGTTAGGCCGCATACGGCGTTATGCTATTCCGTGTGTGCTAGAGGTGTCCAATCGGGAGGCGATTGTACCTGGTTTTGATCATTATTATATCCCCTTTGTGCTTAACGCGCAGAATCCAGAGTGGATCATCGAGCCTCATGTTCAGGCGGTCAAAGAACTAGGTACCATCATTCCTTGGCAAGATGTATCCCTAGTCGGTTATTGTGTCCTTAACCCGAAGGCGACAGTGGCTCGTATGACAGATAGTCGTACATCATTAGATGCTGAAGACGTGATTGCCTATGGACGTTTTGCCCAGCATTTATTACATTGTTCATACTTTTATATTGAATACAGTGGCACGTTTGGTGATATGGATTTGGTTCGTCACGCCTATCAATCATTTAAGAAAGACGGGGATATGCATATTTTGTATGGTGGAGGAATTAAATACCCAGATCAAGTCCAACAAGCCGTCACTGTTTCTGATACAGTCGTGGTCGGCAATATCATATATGAAGACATCAGGGCAGCCATTCAAACTGTGAAGGAGGTCAAAACGACATGAATCCAACCACAACTAGGTTATTAAATGGCCTAAACGAACAGCAAGCGAAAGCCGTACAAGAAACGAACGGTCCATTGCTCTTGATTGCAGGAGCAGGAAGTGGGAAGACGCGGGTTTTAACCCATCGCATCGCCTACCTCTTAGCTGAGAAAAGAGTCACCCCCTGGAATATCTTAGCCATCACATTTACGAATAAAGCGGCGAGGGAGATGAAGGATCGTGTAGCTGGATTAGTTGGCCCAGTTGCTGAAGACATCTGGATTTCTACTTTCCATTCTATGTGTGTGCGGATTCTTAGAAGGGACATTAACCGGCTGGGGTATAATCGGAGCTTTACCATACTAGACAGTACGGATCAACTTTCAGCGATAAAAGACACGATGAAACGACTTAATATTGATCCGAAAAAATTTGACCCGAAAACGATTCGCGGGACGATTTCACAATACAAGAATGAATTAAAGACACCCCAGCAAGTGAGCCAGCTGGTAGGCAACTACTATGACCAGGTCGTTGCTCAAGTGTATGAAGGATATCAGAAGATGCTCCAAGCCAATTCCTCTTTAGATTTCGACGATCTCATTATGGTCACGGTCAGACTGTTCAAGGAAGTTCCTGAAGTACTAGAATTTTATCAAAGAAAGTTCCAGTATATTCACGTCGACGAGTATCAAGATACAAACCGTGCCCAGTATATGCTCGTGAGTATGCTAGCCGATCATCACAGAAACATTTGTGTTGTGGGGGACAGTGATCAGTCCATTTATCAATTCCGTGGGGCGGACATTAGCATTATTTTATCGTTTGAAGAAGACTACACGGATGCCAAAGTCATTAAGCTAGAGCAAAACTATCGCTCCACAAAACGAATTTTAAAAGCGGCGAATGAAGTTATTAAATATAACAGCAGTCGTAAAAAGAAGAACTTGTGGACAGATAACGAAGAAGGGCCCAAATTATCTTATTTTCGCGGAGAAAATGAACATGATGAAGCGTATTTTATCACGCAAAAAATCAAAGATGCCTTGCTAGATGGAAAAAACTACAAAGACGTAGCCGTATTATATCGCACGAACGCGCAATCCCGTGTGATTGAGGAAGTGTTCTTAAAATCCAACATTCCATATCAAATCGTGGGTGGCATTAAGTTCTACGATCGCAAAGAGATCAAGGACATCTTGGCTTATTTAAGACTCATTTCTAATCCCGATGATGATACGAGCTTGAGAAGGATTATTAACGTCCCGAAGAGAGGAATAGGGCAAACCACCGTTGATAAGCTATCTGCCTACGCTGGAGAAAAAGGCATCTCGATGTATAAAGCACTCGGTGAAGTGGATTTTATCGGACTGAATGCCAGAGCCACTAATAAACTCGCTGATTTTTATGGTTTACTCAAGAACTGGGTTCAAATGGTGGACTACCTTTCAGTCACGGAGCTTACTGAAGAAGTCCTCAATCGCTCGGGCTATCGTGAAGAGCTCAAAAAAGAAAACTCCATAGAATCCCGTTCTAGACTAGAGAATATCAACGAGTTTATATCCGTTACCATGGAATTTGAACAGAAGAGCGAGGACAAAACATTACTGGCCTTCTTGACGGAGCTGGCCCTCGTCGCTGACATTGATCAGGTTGATGAAGGGGAGGACGCGAACAACAAAGTGATCCTGATGACCTTGCATGCGGCTAAAGGGTTAGAATACCCGATCGTCTTTTTAGCAGGTATGGAAGAGGGGATCTTTCCTCATAATCGCTCGCTTATGGATGAGAATGAGATGGAGGAAGAACGGCGTCTCGCTTACGTTGGCATTACCCGTGCTGAAGGAGCGCTCTACTTGACAAACGCTAAAATAAGAACGATTTACGGGAAACGAGAGCTGAACCCTGAATCTAGATTTTTACGTGAGATACCAGAGGACATTATGGAAAAAGTTCACGATGAAGAGGCGTCGCAGCAAGCGAGGCCCATCGGTTTGTCGCAACAGCTTGGAGATGGTGCAGGCACTCGTCCATCCCAGAAGACGACACGCATGTCGCCTGCACGTCCACAATCGTCAGGTGCTCAAGGCCTTGGTTGGAATGTTGGGGATAAAGCCCAGCATAACAAGTGGGGCATCGGAACGGTTGTGAGTATGAACGGAGAAGGTGACGACCTTGAACTCACGATCGCATTTGAAAAACCGGTCGGATTAAAAAAACTTTTAGCCAAATTTGCCCCTATATCTAAGGCTGAGTAATGTCGTTGTAGAGGCATAGTATAATGTAAGCGTATATAAGGTGCACTATATGCAGTAAGATAGAAATGTAGAGATAGCGTCTGAGAGACGATAGATTCATTGGTTCCATGTTATGAAGAAAGAGGGAGATTGCGTTGAATAAAGAACAAGCGCAAAAACGTATGGAAGAACTATATGCTCAAATCGAAGAACATAACTATCAGTATTATGTTTTAGATCGCCCGATTGTCACAGACCAAGAGTATGATCACATGATGCAAGATCTCATACGTCTCGAGGCAGAGCACCCTGACCTTAAAGCGCCCCATTCGCCAACAGAGAGAGTAGGGGCTGAACCTTTGCCTCATTTTCAAAAAGTCACACATGACATTCCAATGCTGAGCTTAGGGAACGTCTTTGACGAAAGCGAGTTAAGAGATTTTGATCGACGCGTCAGGCAGGGGATCGGCCAGGAAAATATAGAGTATGTTGCAGAGCTGAAAATAGACGGATTAGCGGTGTCCTTACGTTACGAAGATGGTCAATTTGTAAGCGGCGCTACACGTGGAGATGGCACAACTGGGGAAGATATCACGCAGAATTTGAAGACGATCCGTGCGATTCCGCTCAAGCTACGTGAACCTGTCACACTTGAAGTACGCGGGGAAGCGTATATGCCTAAGCATGAATTTGAAAAGCTGAATCAAAGAAGAGAGGAAAAAGGTGAAGAGCTGTTTGCTAATCCTCGTAATTCAGCGGCAGGGTCTTTGAGACAGTTAGATCCTAAAATCGTAGCGCAGCGTCATTTGAGTATTTTTCTATACGGGATTGCTCAAGTCCAAGGGTTGGATATTCACTCCCACTCTGAGGGTCTAGAGGCCCTCGAAAGAATCGGATTGAAGACGAATCCAGAGACTAAAGTGTGCCATTCCGTAGATGAACTCTTAGACTATATTCAATATTGGACGGACCGTAGAGCCGAGCTTCCTTATGAAATTGACGGCATTGTCATTAAAGTGAATCATATTCAATACCAAGAGCAACTCGGCTTTACCGCTAAAAGTCCGCGTTGGGCCACAGCTTATAAATTCCCAGCGGAAGAATCGGTCACGATCCTTAAGGATATTGAAGTTAATGTAGGACGAACAGGGGCTGTGACGCCCACTGCCCTTTTAGAGCCTGTGAGTCTAGCTGGGACAACGGTGAAACGTGCGTCCCTGCACAATGAGGACTTAATAAGAGAGAAAGATATACGAATCGGGGACCACGTGGTCGTGAAAAAAGCGGGAGACATTATCCCTGAGGTGGTTGCCGTGGTAGAGGAACGTCGGGACGGGACAGAAAAAGAGTACCATATGCCGACGCATTGTCCAGAATGCCATGCAGAGCTTGTACGCATTGAAGAAGAGGTCGCTTTACGTTGTATTAATCCTAAATGTCCAGCCCAAATCAAAGAGGGAATGATACACTACGTATCTAGAAATGCTATGAACATTGATGGACTAGGGGAGCGTGTCATTATACAGCTATATGACCAAGGTCTTATCCGAGAGGTGGCTGATCTCTACTATCTTGATCGAGATGAACTCTTACAGCTCGAACGTATGGGGGAAAAATCTGTCGATAATCTCCTACATGCCATTGAACAAAGTAAAGAGAACTCTCTAGAGAAACTCATTTTTGGACTCGGTATCAGACTCGTTGGTGCGAAAGCAGCGAGACTCTTAGCAGCACAATTTGAGACGATGGATCGCTTAATGGATGCGACAGAAGAAGAGCTAGAAGCTATTAATGAAGTGGGGCCTAAGATGGCGGAGAGCATCGTCACGTACTTCGACAATCCGGAAGTATGCGCTTTGGTTGAACGGTTAAGTGTAGCCGGTGTTAACATGGCGTATAAGGGACCAAAGCTACAAGAGGCAGAAGCAGTTGACTCTCCTTTTGCTGGACAGACTGTGGTCATTACGGGCACATTAGAACATTTCAAACGTAATGAGCTGAAAGAACAACTTCAAGGCTTAGGAGCAAAAGTCACAGGAAGTGTATCCAAGAATACAGACATGCTCATAGCAGGTGAAAATGCCGGGTCTAAGCTAGATAAAGCGAATGATCTAAACGTAAGGGTCATTGATGAAAACGAGCTTATAAATCTGTTATCACCTCCTGAGTAATTATCGTATTGTGTGAGAGAAGAGAGTATAATAGCATTTAGTTCAGAACGAGTATGACCAGCGGTAAGTGCTGCCAGTTTTGATGAAAAAGAAAAGAGCATGCGTGCAGTATGCTCTTTTTCACTATTAGTTGTTTCTAAGGAGGGAGATTGATGAGGATCGTATCTATATGTCCGAGTAATACTGAGTTACTCGCTTATTTAGGTGCGGTACATGAGATTGTAGGAGTAGACAATTTTTCGGATTGGCCTAAGGAAATAGACCATCTTCCACGTTTAGGTCCAGACTTAGATATCGATATGGATGCTGTTGAGGAGCTTAACCCAGATTTAGTTGTCGCCTCTCTTAGTGTACCAGGTATGGAGAAGAACATTACACAGCTAAAGGAAAGAGGACTTTCCTATATCGTGCTAAATCCTAACAGTCTAGAAGATATTGGTGATAGTCTCCTTACTCTAGGGAAACGTATCGGACGTGAGGAAATAGCTGTCAACATTCGACAACAATACAGGCGTTTTATTGAATTATACAAATCAAAGTCTGAAGAGGTCACTCACCGTCCTCTTCTATACTGGGAATGGTGGGCGAAGCCCGTATTTACACCGGGAAGGAAAAACTGGTTAACAGATCTAAGTGAACTGGCAGGGGGACGAAACGCTTTTGCAACAGAGCCCCAAGCGAGTGTGCAGACCAGTTGGGAGGACGTGGCCAAACGAGATCCGGACCATATATGCTTAGTATGGGTAGGGGTCCAACAGAATCGAGTGAAACCAGCAATCGTTTATAAAAGGGTTGAATTTAAGGACATAACGGCTGTTAAAAGGAATCAAGTTCATGTGTTGGACGAACCTCTTTATTGTCGTCCATCTCCGAGACTGCTAACAGGACTGATGAAACTAGCGGCCCTTCTGCACCCTACTATTTACCCTGATTATGTAGAGGGTGATGAGTGGCAAGACATTCAGTGACAAAAATATACAAAAAATTAGTGTTTTCTTAATTTCAGAAAAATAAAAAATTAATAAAAATTGTAGGAATTATCCGTTTTATTTTGGTATAATGTTATAGTGTAGGACAGGGTACCTATTCTAGTAAGGGTCGAAATGACAAACAAAAGGGGGAAAATTGATGAATAATACTGGTTTAGAGCACAATCAACGCGAACAGTGGGCGTCGCGTTTAGGCTTTATGCTCGCTGCAATGGGTTCCGCTGTTGGTTTAGGTAACATCTGGAGGTTTTCCTACGTTGCGGGGGAAAGCGGAGGAGGCGCCTTCCTATTACTCTATCTAGTCTGTGTCATATTCATAGGTATACCCATTTTGATGGCTGAGTTCACGATTGGGAGACATGCCAAGAGTGATGCCGTCGGTTCATTTCAGAAATTAGCGCCAGGCAGACCTTATGTAATAGCTGGTTTCATGGGTGTTGCTTCAGCGTTTATCATTTTATCATTTTATGGCGTCATAGCAGGGTGGACACTTAAATACATTGTGAGTTACTTAACAGGTCAGATGGGAGCAGCGGTTGCTTCCGAAGAAGGTGTTGGCGCTTTCTTTGGTGGGTTTATTTCCAGTCCCGTTGAACCAATATTTTGGCAATTCCTCTTTATGATCATTACAATCAGTATTGTTTATATGGGTGTTAAAAAAGGGATTGAGAAAACAAATAAAATCTTGATGCCGACTTTAGCCGTTCTCGTCATCATTTTAGCTTTATACTCAATGAGCTTAGGTGGGGCATCAGAAGCATTTGCATTCTTGTTTTCTCCGGATTGGAGCATTTTTACAAACCCTCTAGACAATACAGAGGTTTACTTAGCAGCTTTAGGACAAGCCTTTTTCTCACTTAGCTTAGGGATGGGGGCTCTCATTACATATGGAAGCTATCTGTCCAAGAACGAGAAGCTACCGGGCGCAGCACTCGGTGTCGCCTCACTGGATACGACATTTGCAATTCTTGCAGGACTCATGATTTTCCCTGCGGTATTCGCTTTTGGTATTGATCCAGCGGAAGGTCCTGGACTCGTATTTGTAGTTTTGCCTGAAATTTTCGGAAGTTTAGGGTTCGTGGGGACGATTGTCGGTCTCGCTTTCTTCTTCCTTATAGCAGCTGCAGCATTATCTTCAGCAGTATCGCTATTAGAGGTTGCAGTGGCTTACTTCATGCGTCGCTTTAACTGGACTCGACAGAAAACAAGTATTCTTATCGGTGGCATTATCTTTTTACTCGGTATTCCATCATCTCTAGGGCTAGGTGTTATGGACCAATTCACTTATATTGGTGAAAGAGATTTCCTAGATAGCATGGACTTCATTGCGTCTAATATCTTTTTACCTCTAGGTGGTTTAATTATCGCCTTGTTTGCGGGTTGGGGATGGAATAAGACTGAGGCACTCAAAGAGTCTGACTTCGGAGATACGTTCCTCGGAAACGCGTGGATATTTGTTCTTAGATATGTTGCGCCGATTGTCATCTTTGTTATTTTCCTACAATCTAGTGGAATATTGAAAATACTAGGTTTTGAACTATAATCGAGGTCAAATATAGTAAACGGTGCACGATCTCGTAGCAAGCTAAAAAAAGGGCAGCTGATCCTTAGATCAGCTGCTCTCTTTTTTGTTCAAATGCTTCTATTTCATCTGCGTACAGTAATGTACGTCCTATATCATCCAAACCTTTCAGTAGTGAAGTTTTACGATGCTCATCGATATCAAATTGAGCATGAAAGTCTTGCTGATCATTTACTGTTTGCGCCTCGAGGTCAATGGTGAGTTGACCGTTTTCTTGTTGTGCTAATGTGAACAGCGTGTCCACTTCCTTTTCTGTCAGGACAATCGGAAGTATACCATTTTTAAAACAATTATTATAAAAGATATCAGCAAAGCTTGGTGCGATAATCACGCGAAAGCCGTAATCGAGTAAGGCCCAAGGTGCGTGTTCCCTAGAAGAACCACAACCGAAGTTTTGTCGTGCTATTAATACTGTGGCGCCATCGTATTGAGGGTGATTTAAGATAAAATCGTCGTTTATGACGTTGTCACTTTTGTAGCGCCAATCATAAAACAGAAATTGACCAAAACCTGTGCGTTCAATACGTTTTAGAAATTGCTTCGGTATAATGGCATCCGTATCCACATTTGCTCGATCAAGTGGCACTGCTTTGCCAGTGTGTACTATAAAAGGTTCCATAAGTTCCTCCTTAAAAGTTAAAAGTTGATATTTTGTGTAGGATATTTTGCAGGATAAGAGTTAAAACGACACAGAGCTTAATACCAAAACCAAGACTCTGTTTTGCTACTGCGTTTCCACACCATTGGTCTCTTGAACAGTTTGGGTTTTGAAGTTCCACTGTCTCACATCCACGAAATGGCCCTTAATAGCAGCTGCTGCTGCCATCATAGGGCTGACTAGGTGTGTACGACCGCCCTTACCTTGTCTTCCTTCAAAGTTACGGTTAGACGTTGAAGCACAGCGCTCACCCGGCTGCAAAACGTCATCATTCATAGCCAGGCACATGCTACATCCAGCATCTCTCCACTCAAATCCAGCCTTTGTAAAGACTTTATCAAGCCCTTCTTCTTCCGCTAACATTTTAACTGTTTTAGAACCCGGGACAACCATTGCTTGAACGTGTTCTGATACGGTATACCCTTGGACAATTTTGGCTGCTGCACGAAGATCCTCTATACGCCCATTTGTACATGAGCCAATAAAGACACGATCAATGTTAATCTCTGACATCGGTGTGCCTGGTTTAAGATCCATATACTCAAGGGCTAATTCGACAGCTTTTTGTTCTGTAGGGTTGTCATAGTCTGTAGGGGACGGTACGTTTTCATTAACTCCCGTACCGAGTCCTGGACTGGTGCCCCAAGTGACTTGTGGCGCTAGTGTTGATAGATCTAGCTCTACCCGGTCATCATATTGGGCACCTGGGTCCGTCTTCAATGCTTCCCAACTTTCAACAGCTTTCTCAAAAACATCTGCAGCTGGGGCGTATCGTCTTCCTTTGAGATAAGAATAGGTCGTTTCGTCAGGGGCCATCAATCCTGCTCGAGCGCCCCCCTCGATAGACATATTACAGATGGTCATGCGTTCTTCCATTGATAAATCGGATAGGACAGCGCCTGTGTACTCAATGACACAACCAGTGGCAAAGTCTGTACCATATTTGGCGATGAGGCCGAGTATCATATCCTTTGCACTGATCCCGTTTGGTCTGTCTCCCTTAAAGTGAACCTCCATCGTTTTAGGCTTAGACTGAGGTAAACATTGTGTCGCTAAGACATGTTCAACTTCGCTAGTGCCTATACCAAATGAGAGTGCACCAAAGGCACCGTGTGTAGATGTATGGCTGTCTCCACACACGATTGTCTTACCAGGCCAGGTTAAACCTAGCTCAGGTCCAATAACGTGAACAATCCCTTGATCAGGGTGATCGAGGTCAAACAAAGGAATGTCAAACTCCTGACAGTTCTTTTCTAACGTGCTCATTTGTTTTTTAGAGACCGGATCTTTGACTGTAGGTAAACCTTTAGTCGGTACGTTGTGGTCCATGGTGGCATAAGTGAGATCTGGACGGCGCACCTTCCTGTTATTGAGTCGGAGCCCTTCGAATGCCTGTGGCGAAGTGACTTCATGAATGAGATGTAAATCGATATAAAGAATACTAGGTTGGTTTGGCTCCTCTACAACCACATGTCTATCCCATATCTTTTCAAATAGTGTTTTCTTATCGGTGCTCATCGAACTTCTCCTCCCCATTGCACATTAACATGCCGGATCAATTGTTTGTGTCAAATTTTCAGACAATTAAATTTTAATAATTTATTCTAGCACAAAAAAAATTTTTTTGAAGCCTAATAGTCAGAAAATTATAATAAAACAAACAATAAGAATGGCGGAATCACGCATATGTAAACGCTTAAAAAATTTTAACAATCATTTTTGCTGAAAGCGATTACAGTAAAAATGGCTTAATAAAGGGGGTTGAAAAGCTTTTGAGGCTCGTGTATGATTATCAGCAATAAAATTATTTTCTGTTTAGAATTTTCTGATAACACGTTGAAATGAATGAAGGTTATTTAAGTCAAACTTTAACCTTCAACTTGTCTATAACGGTTAAACGAAAGGTTGACTAGGGTTCCACTTTCAAAGCTGTTTACACGGTGTTGGGTGACATTATGATAGGTGAAGCACACAGCACATTGTATACGTTGCGTTGGAAGGCTCGGTCCAAGCGTCAACAAGCCAAGCGATGGCTACACCGTGAGGAAAAAAGCCTCTGCGGAAGGTTTCGTTTACTCAATCCGAGGTAGGAATGGGTTTTCAAATCTTCTAGGGGTATTTTTTTGTACTTTTTTTGTTCGATTTTCTTACACGAAAAGGAAAACAACCAGATCAAAGTACAGGGGGAGGCTACAATGACAACCAAGGTAAAAACGAGAACGATGAGTGAGGAGACACATGGATCTCTCAAGTCTAAACCCATACGTGGAGCAGAAATGATTTTTGAGAGTTTGGAAAGAGAGAAGGTAGAGGTTATCTTTGGCTATCCAGGTGGAGCCGCACTGCATATCTATGATGCCCTTTACCAAACGAACATGAAACATATTTTAGCTCGTCATGAGCAGGGCGCTATCCATATGGCAGAGGGGTACGCCAGAGTGACAGGTCAACCCGGTGTCGTCATTGCGACGTCCGGACCAGGGGCAACGAACTTAGTAACAGGCTTAGCAGACGCTTATATGGACTCACTCCCCCTTGTGGTCCTAACGGGTCAGGTGGCGAGTGGCGCCATTGGGACGGATGCTTTTCAAGAGGCGGATGTCCTAGGAATTACCATGCCCATCACCAAACATAACATGCAGGTTAGAGATTTAAACGATTTGCCTCGTATGATAAAAGAAGCGTTCTATATTGCCACAAACGGCCGAAAAGGACCGGTACTCATTGATATACCGAAGGATATATCCGGTGGTGAGGCGTCATACGAGTATCCTGAAAAAGTCTCTCTAAGAGGATTTAAACCGACCACTGTCCCAAACATATTACAAGTTCGTCGAATGAAAGAGGCCGTGGCACAAGCTAAAAAACCTCTGATTTTAGCCGGGGCAGGCGTTTTACACGCCAAGGGCCACCAAGAACTGGTGACCTACGCTGAGCAAGCACAGGTACCCGTCACTCACACGTTACTAGGATTGGGCGCGATGCCGGCAGGTCATCCACAGTTTCTAGGCATGTGTGGCATGCATGGAACTTATACCGCCAACATGGCTATACAGGAGGCCGATCTGCTGATATCTATTGGGGCAAGGTTTGACGATAGAGTAACGGGGAGACTTGATCAATTCGCTCCTCACGCGAAGGTCATTCACATTGATGTAGATCCAGCTGAGATCGGTAAAAATGTCCCTACTGAAATACCTATTGTAGGGGATGCGAAGCAAACGCTATCCATGTTGTTAGAGGAGGACGTGGTATCGGCACAGTCTTCTGAATGGATGAAACAGTTAAACAAGTGGCAGGAAACTTATCCTCTGTGGTACGAAGACGATGAAGCGACACTTAAACCACAGAAAGTTTTAGAGACATTCAGTGAGCTGACAGATGGAGAAGCGATTGTCACCACAGACGTAGGACAGCATCAGATGTGGGTCGCGCAATACTATCAGTTTAAGCAGCCTAATCGCTGGGTCAGTTCAGGCGGGCTTGGCACCATGGGTTTTGGTTTCCCTTCTGCTATAGGAGCGGCATTGTCACAGCCTGACCATCCCGTTTACGCTGTCGTAGGTGATGGAGGGTTCCAGATGAACATTCAAGAGCTAGCAACAGTAAAGGATTACAACATACCTGTCAAAACCATTGTTTTAAATAACGGGTCCCTAGGGATGGTCCGACAATGGCAAGAGGTTTTTTACGAGAAACGCTACTCTGAATCAATGCTGAACCAGAATCCTGACTTTGCAAAAGTGTCTGAATCGTTCGGCGTCAAAGGTTTGCGCGTGACAACGATAAAAGAATTTGAAGAAGCCATTACCCACAGTTTGAACTATGATGGCCCCATGGTGATTGATGTCGCCATTACACCTGGTGAAAATGTATTCCCGATGGTGTCTCCTGGGACTGCTTTACATGAGATGGTTGGTATTTCGAAGGGGGGAATGTAATGCGAAGAGTCGTATCTGTCATTGTTAACAATTCTTCGGGCGTACTGGCGCGATTATCTGGCTTATTCGCTCGACGAAGTTTTAACATCGAGAGCTTAACGGTAGGGACGACCGAGGATCCAACACTCTCGAGGGTGACCCTTGTCGTACACGGAGACGTTGCGACAACGGAACAAGTGATTAAGCAGTTATATAAATTAGTGGACGTACTGAAAGTAACCGACCTCACAGAAGAGAAAATGATGGCGCGGGAATTAATGTTAATTAAAGTCACCGTTAATCATCAAACGAGACAAGAAATTAACCATCTCATTGAACCATTCCGAGCGTCAGTAGTCGACGTTGGAAGGGAGTCAATCACTGTTCAGACCACAGGTGATATAGAAAAAAACGAGGCGTTAATAGATTTGCTTCGACCCTTTGGAATTAAGGAACTAGCAAGAACGGGTGTGACTGCAATGGCGAGAAGCCAGCAGAAAGTTCATCCGGTGCAGCAACTATTGACTTAATGTTTTGAAATAAAAGTGATCTTCAACATCAACATCAAATAAAAAGGAGAGAGTCACAATGGCAAAAATGTATTATGACGATCAAGTTTCATTGAGTGTGCTAGAAGGAAAAACGGTAGCAGTTGTCGGTTATGGGAGTCAAGGGCACGCTCAGGCACAGAACCTACGCGACAGTGGTATCTCGGTCGTAGTCGGACTCAGAGAAGGACGGTCTTGGGACCAGGCGGTTGAAGATGGCTTTGTGGTTGCGTCACCAAAGGAAGCAGCAGCACAAGCTGACGTCATCATGGTCTTACTGCCGGATGAAGTACAGGCAAAAGTATACGCTCAAGAATTGCAAAGTGAATTAGTACCGGGGAAAGCACTACTATTCTCCCACGGCTTCAACATTCACTTCTCACAAATCGTCCCGCCACAAGGTGTTGACGTCGCTTTAATTGCACCGAAAAGCCCAGGTCATTTGGTCCGTAGGGTTTTCGAAGCGGGTGGTGGTGTTCCCGGATTAGTGGGTGTTTATCAAGATGAGAGCGGAAAGGCTAAAGAACTTGCATTGGCGTATGCAAAAGGGATTGGCTGTACGAGGGCTGGCGTCATTGAAACGACGTTTAAGGAAGAGACTGAAACTGATTTGTTTGGAGAGCAGGCCGTGCTATGTGGCGGTGTGACGGCCCTTATTAAATCAGGTTTTGAAACGTTAACGGAAGCAGGATATCAGCCTGAAGTTGCCTATTTTGAGTGTTTACACGAGATGAAACTGATCGTTGATTTACTCTATGAAGGTGGTCTGTCGTACATGAGATACTCAATCTCAGATACAGCGCAGTACGGAGATTTTATGGTCGGTGACCGTATCGTGACAGAAGAAACGAAGCAAGAAATGAAAAAGGTTCTACAGGAGATTCAGGACGGGCAATTTGCGAAGAGTTGGATACTAGAGAATCAAGCGAATCGCCCGGTATTTAAAGCAATCCAAGCGAAGGAAGAACAACATGACATTGAAAAGGTCGGAAAAGAACTAAGGGACATGATGAGTTGGATTAAGGATAAAAAAGTCCCTCAGGAGGTGAAATAACACCATGAGACAAATTGCTGTCTTTGACACGACCCTCCGAGACGGAGAGCAGTCACCAGGCGTCAACTTAAATTTGGAAGAGAAACTAGAGATTGCCCAACAACTAGAAAGGTTAGGGGTGGACGTGATAGAAGCTGGGTTTCCGGCAGCTTCCCCCGGAGACCTAGAATCGACAAAGGCAGTTGCTCACGCATTGAAAAATACGAGTGTCGCAGGGCTAGCACGCGCCAATCACAAGGACATAGACGCGGCGTGGGAAGCGTTGAAAGACGGCGTGAAACCGAGGTTGCATCTGTTCTTGGCGACCTCTCCTATCCACCGCGAGCACAAGCTGCAAATGAGCCAGGACCAAGTCATAGAGAAAGCCGTAGATTGTGTGAAATACGCCTCACGTTACTTCAAAGATATAGAGTTCAGTGCAGAAGATGCAGGGAGAACTGAGCTGCCCTTCTTGCGAGATGTTTTCACAGCTGTGATTGAAGCAGGGGCCAAAGTTGTCAACGTCCCTGATACAGTGGGGTATATGACACCTGAAGAGTATGGGAACGTCTTTCGTTATTTGAAAGAGAATGTACCCAATATAGATCAAGCGGTGCTAAGTGCTCACTGTCATGATGACCTTGGGATGGCAGTGGCTAACAGCTTAGCGGCTGTCCAAAATGGGGCAGACCAGGTGGAAGGCACGATCAACGGCATTGGAGAAAGAGCGGGTAACGCCGCACTTGAAGAAATTGCTGTGGCGCTCCAAATTAGAAAAGATTTTTACGAAGCACAGACGACATTAACGCTTGAACAACTAGCGAGAACAAGCAAGGTTGTGTCTAGCTTAACGGACTTCGAGGTTCCTCGAAATAAAGCGGTGGTCGGAGCCAATGCCTTTGCTCATGAAGCGGGTATCCATCAAGATGGCATGCTCAAAGAGCGTACAACATACGAAATCATTTCACCTCAAATGGTGGGATATGATGCGACACAGCTCGTTCTTGGCAAGCACTCCGGACGTCATGCTCTGAAGGAGCGCCTAGAATTCTTGGGCTACTCGGTGAGTGAGGAACACCTAAAAGAAGTGTTTAAGAAATTCAAAGGGCTGGCAGATAAAAAGAAACAAGTATTGGATGAAGATATTATCGCCCTGCTCCGTGAAAGTACTCGATCACAGGATCAAGATCAGTACGCACTAGAGTATATTCACGTCTCATACATGAACTCGATTGCCACAGCGACGATTAAGTTACAAACACCTGAGGGTGTCAGTGTAGAGGAAGCGGCCATTGGCTCAGGAAGTGTTGAGGCAATATATAACACGATCGAGCGCATGGTGAGTATGAATATCCATTTGTTAGATTACAAGATACGCTCTCTTTCTAAAGGGCGAGATGCACTAGCGGAAGTGCAAGTGACCGTATCATATGAAGGAATGACAGGAACAGGAAAAGGTGTGGACCACGATGTACTTGGCGCTAGTACCAAAGCCTTTGTCGATAGTATCAATAGATTAAGAAAAATGAGTAAACCTAAACAGTTTATGGAAGATAAAGAGGAAGAGGAGACCACTCACTGTGTTCTAGATTCATTTAATTAAGAATGGCTTTAAAAAAGATACAAAAGTTGCATTTTGAGATATACAGGAGTGGAGAGGAGAATGGAACGGAAAATGAAAAAAAAGATCATGATTTTACCCGGAGATGGGATCGGACCAGAAGTTGCACAGGAAGGACGTAGGGTATTAGAACATGTGGGTCGGCACTTTGGTCACTCATTTGAAATAAATGAAGGTCTCATTGGTGGCCACTCACTGGACACATATGGCGAACCGTTAACAGATGAAGTGCTACAGCAGTGTAAGGACGCAGACGCCGTCCTGTTAGGGGCCGTAGGGGGGCCAAAATGGGATCAAAATCCCGGGGAGTTAAGGCCAGAGAAAGCCCTATTAAAGTTAAGAAAAGAACTAGGCCTATTCGCAAATCTACGTCCAGTAGAAGTTTTGGCCCCGTTAGCGACTGCCTCCCCGTTAAAAAAAGAGATCGTAGCTGACGTTGATCTCCTTGTTGTAAGGGAACTGACAGGTGGTTTGTATTTCGGTAAAAAAGAACAGGGCCAGACACCAGGTGGTGAAAATTGGGCTGTTGACGAACTTATTTATAGTGAACATGAAGTAGAGAGAATTGCACATGTTGCTTTCCAGACGGCAAGAAAGAGAAGAAATAAAGTGACATCCGTTGATAAAGCTAACGTTTTAGAGTCTAGCCGATTATGGCGTGCCACTGTAGAGCGTGTGCATACTGAATATCCCGATGTTGAACTAGAACACATGCTAGTGGATAACGCGGCCATGCAGCTCATTCGCTCACCGAAACAATTTGATGTTGTCGTAACAGAAAATATGTTTGGAGACATCCTCAGTGATGAAGCGTCCGTTTTAGCAGGATCGATAGGATTAATGCCATCTGCTAGCTTATCTGCTTCAGCAGGTCTAGGCTTATACGAATCGGTGCATGGGAGCGCACCAGATATTGCAGGGCAGGAAAAAGCGAATCCATTGGCCACGATTTTATCAGTTGCGATGTTACTGCGTCATTCATTCGACTTAAACCCGGAAGCACAACTCATTGAGAAGGCAGTTAAACAAGTGATTAAAGATGGTTACCGTACACTAGATATCGGCCAAGGTGAGACAGTTGGTGAGACTCAGGTATTAGGAACAACGGACATGACCGACGCTGTCATCAGTCGTTTAGATCAGTCCATCACACAAACGGAGAAAGTTAAATAGGAGGGGACAGTAATGGGGGAACGTTTAATATATATGTCAGGTAAATACGTGCCTTTTTCCGAGGCAAAGGTATCTGTGTTCGATCATGGTTTTCTATATGGCGATGGCATTTTTGAAGGGTTACGTGTCTATGAAGGTAACATATTTAAGTGCCGTGAGCATCTCGTACGTTTATATGAATCAGCGAAGTCGATCATGTTAGATATTCCACTAAGCATTGATGAACTAGAAGACCTTGTAGCGGAAACGGTACGTGTAAATGAATTGGAGAACGCCTATATCAGATTAGTGGTCTCTAGAGGGAAAGGAGACCTGGGCATCGACCCGTTTAACTGTCCAGAACCTGAGATCATCATCATCGCAGATCAAGTTCGTTTATTCCCGGATGAACTTTATGAGGAAGGCTTAGATATCGTGACAGTACCCACCAGAAGAAATACACCAGATGCGTTGAATCCTAA
This sequence comes from Caldalkalibacillus salinus, assembly GCF_016745835.1. NCBI lineage: Bacteria > Bacillati > Bacillota > Bacilli > Caryophanales > Bacillaceae > Caldalkalibacillus > Caldalkalibacillus salinus. The sequence continues at coordinate 36,123 of NZ_JAERVL010000024.1, forward strand.
GATTAAATCACTTAACTATTTAAATAACGTGCTCGTTAAAATTGAAGCAAAACGTGCTGGCGTACTAGAGGCCCTTATGTTGAACCATGACGGTTATGTATGTGAGGGAAGCGGGGACAATATTTTTCTCGTGAAGCGTGGAAAGCTCATCACACCTCCTGGATACCTTGGAGCTTTAGAAGGGATTACCAGACAGACCGTCATCGATATTGCGGAAGAAAAAGGCTATGTCGTGAAGGAAGAACCGTTTACGAGACATGACGTCTACGTGGCGGATGAAGCCTTCCTCACAGGTACAGCAGCTGAAGTCATCCCAGTTGTTTCAGTGGATAGCCGTAAAATTAACGATGGAACACCGGGTGAAGTTACAAAAGAAATGATCCAAGCCTTCCGTCAAGCGGTGACACGTCTAGGCAGACACGTTTACCCTGAGAAAAAAGTCAATGTTTCCGCTTCCTAAAATAATCACAGCGACATACAACATTGCAGTAAACAGTTGGTAAGAGAAGTGTTAGTTTTGTTATCATATAAGAAATTTTTAAAGCCTATTCAAGTCCGTGTGAGTCACAAAACGGTCATTTGAATAGGCTTTTGATCGTGCTATAATGAAGGAAATTAATACGGGACGAGACATAGAGGAGAGGAATACTTTGAACATAAAAAAGTCCAGATGGCACGTAGGTGTACTGGTAGCATGCTTAACGCTAGCATTATCGGGATGCTTGCCAGGAGATGAGGCTGAAGAAACCCTTGATTTGGATGACGCCCCTCAATTTGTGGCACCTTCAGTACAAGTCGAAGAGAAGTATTATAGAGGGTTAAACCCATTTGTGGCCAGCGAAACGAGGGGATCTTTAGAGACCTATTTGCCTAACTTTCGTTTAGATTCCGGTCGCTTAGAGTTGGGCCTATTAGAGATTGCTCAGGATTATTACTCTACTGAGGAGCATTTATTCAGAGAGGGCCAGCTGATTACGCAATCAGAATTGAGCAGTTGGCTACGCAAAGAGAGTGAAGATAACCCCATGGGGCTTAATCCTAGTGACCGTAATGAGCGTACTCTCGTGCATATACTCGAACACAATTATTTTAACCTTAAAGGGGACGCCTTGAACGGGGTGGTTATTGGACTTTCATTATCCCCATACTATACCAAGGAAGTTGAAAATGAAGATGGCACGATAACGACACAGCCCGATTATGAGACCGAAGAAGAATTACGTACTATTGGCTTTGATATTGCTAATGAAGTGGCTTCGAGAGTGAGGTCTAAGATTAATCGCTTAGATGAGCGACATACTGATACACCGATTATTATTGCCTTATATCGTTTGGAAGATAGCAGCTCACAGGTACCAGGAAATTTCCTTTCCGTTGGTACGGTAGGTCCACAAGACACTCAGCTTGACTGGCAAACGATCAATGAAACGTACTTGTTTTTCCCATCAGGAGCACTAAATGACTTTGATGAAGCACGCGAAACAAATTACGCAGATGACTTTAGAGAGTATCGGCGGGATGTGGAGGAATTTTATCCCAATTACGTCGGTATCGTTGGAAAAGGAAGATTCATCGACGAGCAGCTAGTGGAGTTAACGATTAATGCCAATACAGAATATCAATCCAAAACTGAAGTCATTCAGTTAACGCAGTTTTTGGGCGCAACAGCGATTGACACTTTTCCTGAACATGTCCGCCTCAATATCTACACCGAGTCTGTTAATGAACCACAGTCTATCTTTATACGACCTCCGGGAGGAGAACCGAGTATGCATATTTACAGAGAATAGAGAGCAATAGAGATTAGAGAACGACAGAGACGAAAGGAACGACGAAGATTGGGAAACGATAAAGATTAGAAACAGATGTTAAAACCAACTCCCTTAACTGTATAAAACAAAAGTAAGCGCTTGGACCTTGTCCAAGCGCCTTTTTTATATGTATCACCTATCAATATATATAGATCCAATCCGCAAATTCAGTATTAGAAAGTGCATATTGTATGTCCAAAGCTTCATTTTCTAGCTCATATCTGACCATACAGTAAGGATAATGATTGTCTTCTTGCTTAATCACAAAGTCTATGAAAGATCCGTCTTCGCTCCACTTTACCCCAACAATATTGTTAAAGCTCTCCTCAGTTAAAGGTGTGATAACACTGTTTTCAAGATCATAGATGGCAATCGTTTCCCCCTGTTCTGTACCGTATGCGAACGCGATACAATGGCCATCTGGTGCCCAGGTGGGGTGTTCTATATGGTCCCCCTCGCCAATCGCACTAACAAGGCCTTCAGTTGGATTAAGATAGTACGTGGTAGACTGTGACTCAGTGGTGACGGACAAGACGATCATTTCTCTATCGGGTGATAAAAAAGCTTGTGTTAAGTGAAGATAGTCTTCAGGTTTAGGAATCGTGAGTTGTAAAGCCCCCTCCACCGTGCGAACATCAATTGTATCCTCGGGGTGAGCGTCAATCTCATATTTACCTAACCCAATCGCATGTACAGGCTGGTATCCATCTTCCTGCTCAAAAACAAAGCCGTGATTGTAAAAATAAGTACCACTCAATACTTCCCAGACGGATTGCTCGAGCGTGGGATATTCACTAACGGGAGGCTCAGCGCTTGTTTGAGTGTTATCGTTGTTTGTTTCGCTCCCAGTCTGCTTTTCCGGGTCCACAGGCGTTGTGGTATGCCCCGTATCAAACAAAGCACATGAAGACAATAAAATGATTAAAACCATATAAATGAACAGATGGGATAATGGTTTTGAAACCATAAACACCCCCCTCTCTATAAATCTATTATAAACAAATATGTATTTTTTTGGAACAAGAAAATATGGACAAGAATTGACAATAGTTTAGTATAATTCGCCCCTTAACTGTCCAATATTTGGGTAAAGGGGGCGTTTTGTCATGGGTCGATCTTACCTTTCCATTCATGAGGCCAGAAGGCAGATTAACGAGACGTTTGAATTTCATACAGTCAGTCAAGGGACTTATCTGGTTCAGTTAAAAGGAGTAAAATCGTATCGATTATGGGTTGCTAGAGTTAAGATACTCATGCAAGTTAAAAAACCTACGTGCCTAAAAGGTAAGCCCTATTCAATCAGTACCAATGGGCGTCATTTTATCTACTCCAACATCCCTGAAGGTCAACATATTGAGGTTGTAGGGAAGAACCTTAGACGTATACACCCACAGTATTCTATCGCTTTTTTAAAATCATTCATTTAAGTCACACTATTGATATAGACGTATTGAGGTGACCAAAATGTTTCGCTATGTATTACCTTTAGTCATATCTTATTTGTGTGTATACGTATTAATTCCTATCGTAAAGCGTTGGGCCAATCAATACCATATTGTCGATGAGCCCACAAAGAGAAAACAGCATAAAGATACGATACCCTTGACTGGGGGGATAGCCATCTTTTTAGGTGTGAATTTTTTGTTATTTATATTCTTAGGTTTTCACCGTATGACATGGCTATTTTTTATTGGAAGTTTACTCGTTGTGGGTGTAGGGGTGCTTGATGATTGGTACAAAGGGCGGCAAAAAGAGCTATCCCCTTGGCCTAAGCTCCTCGTACAGTTTTTAACAGCAACGTTGGTATATTGGGGAGGCACCAGGATTGTTGGTGTGACTCATTGGTTTGGATCGGGTGGGGAGGAGAATTTTTGGCTATTCCCTCATTGGTTGGCTTTTCTAGCAACCTGTTTGTGGATCGTTGGCATTATGAACATGTTTAACTTTATAGATGGTATGGATGGTTTGGCAGCGGGTGTCAGTATCTTTGTGACCCTAACCCTTTTTTTTATTTCTTTTCTGAAGGGAGAACTCACCATCGCATTATGCGCTATGATTCTAACAGGAGGTATTTTAGCTTTCTTAAGGCATAATTTTCATCCGGCTAGTATTTTCTTAGGGGATGCAGGAGCCCTCTTCTTAGGGTTTTCTGTTGCCTTCTTATCAGTAGAAGGAGCGATGAAAGGGGCTACTTTAATTACCTTTGTCGTCCTTATATTAGCTATGGGCGTCCCTGTTTTTGACACTTTACAGGTGATTTTAACGCGGCTAAAGGAGGGAAGGCCGATATACGTCGCGGACCGCTCTCATCTTCACCATCGTTTGTTGTCTTTGGGGTTGAATCAGAGACAAGTCATCGTCATATTGTATTTAATCGGTATAGGGTTGTCTATCACGTCTGTGTTATTGTTTTTCATTTTTGGATAATTGAGAAACGATAGCAGTCCGACTGGCTAGTGAAGTATTGAATCGCCTTTTTAACTTTGATATTATCAATTTAATGTAGAAAAATATTTGCTTTATCTTAGGGTAGGACCCTGTGTGAAAGAGTTCACGAGGCAACAAATGGTATATGTGCATAATTGCTTTTGAGCATTTCATATAAGTTTTTAAATTATATTGAGAGTGGAGGGAAGATCATGACTATTTCAAAAAAAGACGTTGAGCATGTGGCGCACTTGGCTCGTTTAGAGTTAAGCGATGAAGAAGCAAACATGTTCACGAAGCACTTAGATGATATCTTAACATTCGTGGCCAAGATGGATGAATTAGATACAGCGAATGTGGAACCCACTAGCCATGTGCTCGATTTGAAAAATGTGACGCGTGAAGACGAGGTTAAACCTTCTTTGTCAGCCGAGGATGCCTTGAGAAACACCGAGGAAAAAGAAAATCAGCAAGTCAAAGTGCCGAGTGTACTAGGCGGATAAGGAGGGGAAAACATGTCATATTTAAATCAATCACTGAAAGACATACATACGCAACTGCATAACAAAGAGCTGACCGTCAAGCAACTTGTCGAAGAAGCGCTTCAGCGTATCGAAGACGTCGATGGGGAGATACAAGCGTTTATAACAGTAGATGAACAAGGGGCCAAACAAAAAGCGACTGAACTGGACAAGCAGGCGGATACCGAAGGAAATCGGGGCTTATTGTTTGGATTGCCAGCGGGTATCAAGGATAATATTTCAACGAAGGATGTACGTACCACATGCGCGAGTAAACTGTTAGACAACTTTGTCCCTGTCTATAACGCAACAGTGGTCCAAAAGCTAGAAGAGGCACAATCCGTGATGCTTGGAAAGCTGAATATGGATGAATTTGCCATGGGATCTTCTAACGAAAACTCAGGATATACAGCGAGCCGGAACCCATGGCATACGGATTATGTACCAGGAGGCTCTAGTGGGGGTGCAGCGGCAGCTGTAGCTGCGAGAGAAGTATACTTTGCTTTAGGTTCAGATACAGGGGGTTCTATCAGACAGCCTGCTGCTTTCTGCGGTATTGTCGGTTTAAAACCGACGTACGGTCTCGTGTCTAGATTTGGACTAGTCGCTTTCGCTTCATCACTAGATCAGATAGGCCCATTAACCAAAACGGTTGAAGACGCCGCATACGTGTTGCAATCTATTGCTGGCCATGATGCCAAGGATTCAACGTCTGCCGATGTAGACGTACCAGATTATATGTCAGCTTTAACGGGCGACGTGAAAGGATTACGTATTGCCGTTCCTAAGGAATATATCGGAGAAGGCATTGACCCTGAAGTGAGAGAAAAAGTCTTAGCCGCTTTGAAAACATTAGTATCGATGGGTGCAACATGGGAAGAGGTATCCTTACCTCATTCTGAATACGCTGTACCGAGTTACTATATTATCGCTTCATCCGAAGCTTCCTCTAACCTCGCGCGATTTGATGGTGTGCGTTACGGTAAACGCGCACAAGGAGCGGAAAACCTACTAGATTTATACAAGAAAACGAGAAGCGAAGGCTTTGGGGACGAGGTTAAAAGAAGGGTTATGCTAGGGACCTACGCGCTTAGTTCGGGCTATTACGACGCTTACTATAAAAAAGCACAGAAAGTACGTACTTTGATCAAGCAAGACTTTGAGAATATACTTGAACGCTATGATGTCATCGTAGGGCCGACTACACCGACAACAGCGTTTAAGGTAGGGGAAAAGGTCGACGATCCATTAACCATGTACGTAGAAGATATTTTAACCATACCTGTTAATTTGGCTGGGGTGCCAGCGATGAGTGTTCCGTGCGGCTTCTCCCAAGAGGGATTACCGGTCGGACTACAGATTATAGGCAAAGCATTTGATGAGTCCACTGTATTAAGGGTGGCACACGCTTACGAGCAGCACACAGATCATCATCGCGCAGTTCCAGCGCTAGGGGGCAAGCAGTCATGAGTTATGAAACGGTCATAGGTTTAGAAGTACACGCAGAACTATCAACAGAAACAAAAATCTTCTGTCACTGTTCAACAACATTTGGAGCGCCTCCGAACTCACACACGTGTCCCGTTTGTCTTGGACATCCTGGTGTGTTGCCTGTCCTTAACCAAAAAGCGTTAGAATACGCCATCAAGGCGGCGCTGGCCTTGAATTGTGAGATTTCTAAGGATAGTAAGTTTGATCGTAAAAATTATTTTTATCCCGATTCGCCTAAGGCGTATCAGATCTCACAATACGACCAGCCTATAGGAAAGAACGGCTGGATTGAGATTGAGGTCGGTGGAGAGAAAAAGAAAATAGGGATTACGCGTCTGCACCTAGAGGAAGATGCGGGTAAACTGACGCATGTCGATGGTGCCAACCACTCTCTCGTCGACTTTAACAGAGTAGGCACACCTTTAGTTGAGATTGTGTCCGAGCCGGACATTCGATCACCAGAAGAAGGTTACGCTTATCTGGAAAAATTGAAAGCCATCCTTCAGTATACTGAGGTCTCTGATTGTAAAATGGAGGAAGGCTCCCTCCGCTGTGACGCTAATATTTCCATTCGCCCAAAAGGACAGGAGGCTTTCGGAACACGGACCGAACTGAAGAATATGAACTCCTTTAAAGGGGTACAAAAAGGTTTAGAGTACGAGGAAAAACGTCAAGAAAAGGTACTCACTTCTGGTGGAGAAGTCGAGCAAGAAACGCGGCGTTGGGACGATGCCAAACAGGAAACAGTCCTTATGCGTGGCAAAGAAGAAGCCCATGATTATCGCTACTTCCCGGACCCAGACCTCGTAAAGATGAAAATAAGTGACGCCATGCTCGATCAGATTAGAGAGACAATCCCGGAGCTACCTGATGCCCGTAAAACGCGGTATATGCAAGATTATGGCTTATCTAGCTATGACGCCGGGGTCATTACAGCATCTAAGAATCTAGCTGACTTCTTTGATGAAGCTAACCAATACTGTGAAGATCCTAAGCAGGTAGCAAACTGGATGATGGGGGAAGTGCTAGGCTATCTCAATGCGAATGATAAGGAGATAGAGGATGTCTCTCTCTCACCGAAGGCACTCGGCAGTTTAATTGGCTTGATTGAAAAAGGGACGATCAGTGGGAAGATAGCTAAAACCGTCTTTAAAGAACTAATGGAAGAAGGGGGAGACCCAGAACAGATTGTACAGGACAAAGGCCTTGTCCAGATCAGTGATGAAAGCGAGTTGACACAGTATGTACAAGAAGTTCTTGATCAGAATCAACAGTCAATCGATGATTACAAAGCCGGCAAGAAGCAGGCCGTCGGTTTCCTAGTAGGTCAAATTATGAAGAAGACTAAAGGAAAAGCGAACCCTCAAATGGCTAATAAGCTTATTATTCAAGAGATTGAAAAAAGATAACCTTTGACTGGGTACTTCAGTAGAGGGTTAATAATACGGACATTGAAATAATTGAAGGGGGGATAATATGTCCCTCTTCTTTTTTATATTCGAAGTCATTCTGTCATTCTAGAGTTAAAATAACAAAAGAAGTGCATGGTAAAAAATACCTAAATACTCGTACCGTCATTGACAGACTGAAGTGTACCCCGTTAAAGTAAAAGTACGGGAAATTCAGCCTTTTTAATGCAACCGATTGCACCTTTTTTAGAGGAAAAATTGATGTAGGTCAATTCATTTTTTTTGTCACTATATGCAACCGTTTTCCCAAAATCGGAAGGGGCATCCGCTGAATCATTCCGATAATCAGCTTGAGGGGAGAGATTGATTTGAAGGTAAGATTGACTTTGAGGGTGTTCACTCTTTTAGCTACCATGTTTGTCTTATTGTTTGGCTTTTTACTACAGGGCTTTCAGGCACAGGAAGCACGAGCTCAGCACACGGGGACCAACGGAACAATAATGCAGTTCTTTGAATGGTATGTACCTAACGATGGAGAACATTGGAACCGCTTACAAAATTATGCCTCAGAATTGAGTGATGTAGGTATCACGGCTGTGTGGTTGCCACCTGCTTATAAGGGAACGAGTCAAGATGATGTGGGCTACGGTGTGTATGATCTTTATGACCTAGGTGAATTTAATCAACAAGGAACGGTGCGTACAAAGTATGGGACGAAGCAACAACTGCTCGCGGCGATTGATGCACTTAAACAGAACGGTGTTGATGTTTATGGTGACGTGGTCATGAACCACAAAGGCGGGGCAGATTTTACAGAAAGGGTCGACGCTGTAGAAGTCAATCCGTATAACCGTAATGAAGAAATTTCAAGCACATACCAGATCGAAGCTTGGACAGGATTTGACTTCCCTGGTAGAGGAGAGACATACTCAGACTTTAAATGGCGTTGGTATCATTTTGACGGGACAGACTGGGATGAGAACAGTCAGCAGGAAGGAAAGGTATACAAATTTAGAGGTGATTATAAAGGCTGGGACTGGGAGGTTGATAACGAAAATGGAAATTACGATTACCTTATGTACGCGGATTTAGATATGGAACACCCTGACGTTGTTAACGAGCTTAGACATTGGGGAGCATGGTATACGAACGCTTTAGATTTGAACGGTTTTCGCTTAGATGCAGTCAAGCATATGAAGTTCGATTTTACAAGAGACTGGCTCAATCACATCAGACAAAATACAGGGAAAGACCTGTTTGCAGTAGCTGAGTTTTGGGCTAATGATATCGCCAAGCTAGAAAATTATCTACAAAAAACTGATTGGAATCACAGTCTGTTTGATGTGCCCCTTCATTTTAATTTATATCAAGCCTCCAATAGTCATGGTCAATATGATATGAGGACCATTTTTGATCACACCTTAGTACAAAAGCACCCGCAACATGCCGTGACGTTCGTTGATAATCACGATACACAACCGGGCGAATCATTAGAATCTTATGTCCAAGAATGGTTTAAGCCCTTGGCCTATGCTCTTACTTTGACACGCCAGGATGGTTATCCTAGTGTCTTCTACGGGGATTACTATGGTATACCGAGCCATGGTATATCACCGATGAAAGATCAGATCGATCCAATATTAGAAGCGAGAAAAGACTACGCCTACGGGAAGCAACATGACTATCTTAATCACGAGAATGTGATAGGTTGGACGAGAGAGGGTGACGTTGACCACCCTAATTCTGGCTTAGCCACGATCATGTCAGATAGTGATGGCGGGTCTAAGTGGATGTATGTCGGTCAGGATAAAGCGGGGCAGGTGTGGCACGATCTAACAGGTAACCGATCCGATTCAGTGACGATTAATGGAGACGGATGGGGGCAGTTTCATGTGAATGGAGGCTCCGTTTCAATTTGGGTTAATCAATAAAGCGAATATAATTGTGTATCAGCTTCATTTTAGGGACCCGTAACAGGGTCTTTTTTCTTTGGAGATATAATCCTCAAACGACTAGCATAGAATGAAGATGACAAGCATTGGAAGAAGATGTATGATGAGAATAGGTGATAATATGCAAAAAGCGAGAATTATTTATAATCCCACATCTGGTAGGGAACTTGTAAAGAAAAAATTACCCGATATCTTGGTCACATTAGAACAAGCGGGGTATGAAACGTCGGCTCATGCCACCACTGGAGAGGGTGATGCCACCCGTGCAGCACAAGATACTATTCGTAGAGGTGTCGATCTTGTTGTGGCGGCCGGTGGTGACGGCACAGTTTATGAAGTGATTAATGGTTTAGCTGAACAGGAGCATCGCCCCCAGTTAGGCATTCTCCCCGCAGGGACAACGAATGATTTTGCCCGTGCTCTAGGTATACCGAGAGATTTGGATGAGGCGTGTAACATTATTGTGGCAGGTCACACGCAACCGACAGACATAGGTAAAATAAACGACCAATATTTTATAAACGTCGCTGGAGGCGGCACGTTAACCGAACTGACGTATGAAGTGCCTAGTAAGTGGAAAACAATGTTAGGACAACTAGCCTATTACGCTAAAGGGGTCGAAAAGCTCGCCTTATTAAAGCCTACAAGGGTGCACTTAAAGACAAAAGATACGTTTATAGATGAAGAAATCATGATGTTTCTTGTCGCTAACAGCCAATCGATAGGGGGACTAAACAAAATTGCACCGGAGGCAAATTTACAAGACGGTCTCTTTGATGTGCTTGTTGTAAAAAAGACAAGCATACCAGAATTTATTAAGATTGTGACGTTAGCCTTAAGAGGTGAACACTTTAAGGACCCTAGAGTCATCTATTTTCGAACGCGTGAGCTGAAAGTGACCTCGAAAAATAACGTACAAATGAATCTAGACGGGGAGTTTGGTGGACACCTTCCTGCCCATTTTAAAGTGCTGCACGAGCATTTACATGTTTTTGTTCCTTTGAGACCAAAAAATAAACAAATAACGGAAACGAAATAAGTCCCATTGTATAGTCCAAATGGCTGAGTGAAGGACAGAAATGACAGGGCATTTTCGAATGTTTATAAAGTGATGCAAAAGTCATGGGTCTATATTCACAATACATTACCAAATTCATGGTAAAAAGGAGGATTTGTCAATGTCACCCTTTCATCGTCGTTCAAAAGTATGGCTCATTCTTTCGATTGCTGCTATGGTGTGCCTCATCTTTCCATTTCAAGTTTTAGCAGACGAGGCACAAGGTGAAGTAGGGAAAACGGTGGTCTCACTTGGCAATGATTTGTCTGATGACCAGCAACAACAGCTCTTAGAAGAAATGGATGTTGTTGAAGAGGATGTTGATATCCTTTATGTTACAAATGAAGAAGAGTATCATTATCTCGGAGATTACTATAGTGCTTCCGAGATTGGTTCTAATGCGATCTCATCCGTGCGTATTACACTGACGGAGGAAGGGTCTGGGATTGAGGTCAAAACGAATAACATTACCTCTATCACCCCCGAAATGTACACCAATGCACTCGTCACAGCAGGGATTCAGGACGCAGAAGTGTATGTCACCGCACCAACAGGTGTCTCAGGAACGGCGGCCTTGACAGGTGTGTTAAAAGCGTTTGAAGTGGCAGCAGATACAGATATTAGTGAAGAACAAAAAGAAGTGGCTAATGAGGAAATGGTGCGTACGCGAGAACTAGCCGAAAGAATTGGAGCCGAAGAAGCCGCTGAGCTCGTGATGCGCTTGAAAGAGGCTTTAGGTGAGCAAGAGTTAAACACGGATGAAGACTACCGTGAGTTAATCAATAGAGTAGCAGCTGAATTAAATATAGAACTTACAGAAAAAGATGTTGAGTCATTGGTTCACCTTCTGAAAAGGATTAAAGACCTCAACATCAACTGGGACCAAGTTGGGCAGCAGCTGAGACATATTAGAGATAATCTGGGAGATATATTACAACGAGAGGAAACAGAGAACTTGATTCAAAGCATACTAAACTTCCTCATCGAATTAGTGGAACAGATAAAAGACATGTTCGGTCAGGGACAAAGTAATGAAGAGGGGTGACCCCGTATGAATGGATAAAAAAGCATATATACTATACGAAGGCGTGGCTTAATACAGTCATGCCTTTTTACTTGTAAAAAAAGAATGCAAATTTAATATATAAAAATTGATATAAAAAAGAACTTTTTGTTCGTATAGCAGGTAGTTAATATGAAAGGAGGTTTGGCGTGTGGACAATGACACAATCAAACAGATAAAAGAAGGCGATCGCGCTGCATTCCGAGTCTTATACGACAAATATGCTCATTATGCCATAAGAGTGGCCACGGCTGTCACGAAAGATGAGAGTCTAGCAGCAGACGCCGTACAAGAAACATTCATACGCGTCTACCAACATCTGGACCAGTATGACGAAAATAAGCCTTTCAAACCATGGTTTTATCGTATTTTACTCAATGAGTGTAGACGTATTCTCGAACGCTCAGGCAAACTAGTGCCCTTAGATCAAGAGTGGGATAATGATCAGTCACTAGCCAAACAGGATGAATACACCTTCGAACAGTACGGTGACTTATACCAAGCCATTACCAATCTAAAGGGCTTATATCGTATACCTCTCATATTAAAGTACTTGCATGATTTGTCAGAACTCGATATTGCCGAAGCGTTAAATATAAAGCATAACACCGTCAAATCTAGGCTATTTAAAGCAAGGCAACTTTTGAGAAAGGCCTTAGAACAAGAAGAGGCAAAGGAGGGATCTTGATGGGCAATCATAAAGACAAATTAATCAAGGAAAGTCTGGAAAAAGGGACAGATCCTTCCGTGGAACAAAAAGAGAAGATTTGGTCTGCCATCGAGAACCGTCTTGATCAGCTCGATAGTGAAGCCAAAGACAGCAACGTTCACAAGTTACCATCAACTCACGAAGCGGCTCCACACGTCCATGATATGGGGAAACAACAGTTAGAGAGGGGAAAAAACAACATGAAGAAGACACGTACGGCTAAAAGTAAAAAGTGGGTTATAATCACAGCCACAGCTGCAGGTCTGTTATTAGCAACGATGTTTGCCACTGCAACGGAGCAGGGGCAGGCGTTCATCTCTCAAATCAGGCAGTGGTTTGAACCAGAAAAAGAAATTGAACAGGAGCTAGAAGGTATGCCAGAAGAGACGGATGTTAATCTGCATGAGGGCGAGTCCAAGAGCGAAGAAGAAGCAGACTTTATCATCTATGTTGATGAAGAGCGGTATGAAGTGATAGAGAACGATGACGTTTTTCGTATTGAGGCGGATATACCGGCTGATTATCCTGACGTTTATATGGAGATCACCCAAAACACATCGATCGACCCTCAAGATGCCATTAATGAGATACACGACACGTTGTTAGACACGTATCCCGTTGTAAGAGACATTGAACAAGTGGAGGACCCCGTGAGTGGTTACAGTGTAAGGGCTCTAGGAGGTCAAGAATGGGATAGTGAAGTTGTTGTATATTACGTGGTCAGTAATGAGTTGGAAGGTAGTTTCATTATCAAACAACAATACTTTTTAGAAGCAGCAGAAGGTCATGGGGCACGAATGTTCCACATGCTTCGAGAATTTCAAGTGGTTCGAGGGGAGCCGCAAGAATAGAACGATAGGGTGCCAACCACCTAAAATGGCATTTTGCCAAGAAGCCAATATAAAAAATTGACAATACCACAATGCAAACAACAAGCTTTTAAAAGATCGCCCTGCAGGCTGATGTGGGGCGGTCTCTTTTTTGGAAAAGGGTAAGCAGTGTGGTACAATGCCATCAGATATATTCAAAAGCACTCACCCGAATAAATTTCAGAAGGACTCAACCAAATAAAATCAAAAGGAATCAACCAAATAAAATCAAAAGGACTCAAATGAAGTTAACAATGCCAATCGCAGTTCAATGGGCTGTTAGGCATATATAGAACAGAAAGAGTGACGATCATGGCCAAGCGAAAAAAGCAAACGAAGCAAACAACTGAAACCAAGCAAACAACTCAAAAAAAGCGTAAGCAAGCCAAAAAACAAGCAGCAAGCCCTGGCTTTACACCGGTCGTAGAAAAAAACGATATCATCGATTTGACGATAGATGATCTGAATCATGAAGGAATGGGTGTTGGAAAGTATCAGGGGTATACATTATTTGTAAAGCATGCCTTGCCTGGAGAAAGCATCAAAGCGAAAGTGTTAAAAACGAAAAAACGCTTCGGCTACGCAAAGCTACTTGAAAGATACGAATCCAGTACAGCACGTGTGACACCACTATGTCCTATTTTTGATCAGTGTGGGGGCTGTCAGTTGCAGCACCTGCAGTACGAAGAACAATTGAGGCAGAAACAACGACAAGTACAAAGTCAACTCCAGAGGATGGCACATTTAGACCTAGACAAAGTGAGTGTCCATCCCACATTAGGCATGGAGGACCCATGGCGATACCGCAATAAAGCCCAAGTGCCGATCGGTGAACATGAAGGCGGCCTGATCGGGGGATTCTATCGTCAGGGCACACACGATATCATAGATATGAATGAATGTTTAATCCAACATGAGCAGAATGATAGCTTGGTCCAGCAAGTTAAAGATACAGCGGAAAAGCTAGGCATAACAGCCTACAACGAAAACACGCATCAAGGGTTACTTCGCCATGTGGTCACTAAGTATGGCTTCAAAACGGACGAGCTCATGGTTGTCCTCATCACCAATGGCGACCAGCTTCCACACCAGGATGAACTGATTAATGCGCTTAAAGCCAAGCTCCCTCAGTTAAAAAGTATCGTTCAAAATGTGAACACAACACGTACAAACGTGATATTTGGTGATGTCACACGTGTCCTTTGGGGAGAGACGTACATCTATGATTACATTGGTGATATTAAATTCGCTATTTCTGCCCGTTCATTTTACCAGGTCAACCCGCAGCAAACGGAAGTTTTATACGCCAAAGCGTTGGAATACGCCGATTTACAGGGAAACGAAACGGTCATAGATGCGTATTGTGGAATCGGAACGATCTCTCTGTTTCTAGCACAGCAGGCTAAGCGTGTGTTAGGCGTTGAGGTGGTTCCAGAGGCTATCTCTGATGCAAAAAGGAACGCTCGCCTCAATCATTTAGAGAATACTGATTTTGCTGTAGGGGAAGCGGAAAAAGTGATACCATGGTGGCAAGCACAAGGGGTTCATGCAGACGTTATCGTTGTTGATCCCCCACGCAAAGGGTGTGACGAGGCCTTACTTCAGACGATCACAGACATGAAACCTCAGAAAGTTGTCTATGTATCCTGTAATCCCGCTACACTCGCCCGTGATCTCAAAGTGCTTGAAGAGGGAGGATTTGAAACCAAGGAGGTTCAGCCTGTGGATATGTTCCCGCACACAAGCCATGTGGAGTGCGTCTCGCAGATCGTCTTAAAGGATGATTAAAGGGGCTCTTTTCTTTTTCAAACCCTCATAGTTGAAGTTTATCTTGTACCATATAAGTCATCATGTGTTGCTCTTATCATATTTTAGCTTTGAAAAACCTACCTTAAGTAAAAAAACTTAATAAAATGTTGATGTTAGGGAAAAATTGGGTTGAGGTGATTTTATGGATAAAGATCAACTAAAACTTACATCTTCAGAAATAGGAACATTGTGGTTAGAATATGTAAATGGAACCGCTGTTGATATTGTCAATAAATATATGTTGTCTATTATAGAAGATGAGAAAATAAAATTACTTTTCGAGGACGCATTAAAGATATTTGATAAACAAAAACATCAAATAAAACGATTCATTGTAAACGAAGGGTTCCCCGTTCCTGTTGGTTTTAATGAAACTGACCTTAATAAGGATGCCAAAAGGTTATTTTCTGACATCTTCTGCCTACATTATTTACATATAATGACCCTTCATGGTTTATTAGGGCATTCCACATCTCTCAGTTCATCTGTGAGGAAAGATTTAAGACACTTTTATGAATCAGGTACTCAAGAGGGCATGAGTATGTACCATCGAACAACTGATTTATTGTTGGAAAAGGGACATTTTCAAAGGGACCCTTATTTTTACCCTGAAGAGAATCAAGCGTTTGTTTCAGGACAGAAATTTATCAATGGTTTTTTTGGGGACAAACGGCCTTTAGCGTCAACAGAAGTTATAGCTCTTTCGCTTAATTTAAAAAAGAAGATTATGGAGAAGTCACTCTCTATTGGATTTAGTCAAGTAACAGAATCAAAAGAAATAAGGACATTTCTAGAGAGTGCGTCAACCGCATCAGACCAACAAATACAATCATTAAGTAAAATCCTTAAAGGAGATAATTTACCCGTACCAATGTCTTGGGAATCAGAGGTTTCAACTTCTCAGGATGCTCCTTTTTCAGATAAGTTAATGCTATATCATGTCGGATTTTTATTACAATCTGCACAAGCTTATCATGGGTCAGGTCTTGCATCCGCCATGCGAATAGACATTGTCACGACCTATGAGAAAATCATATTAAAAAATTTAATGATTACAAAAGAATGGTTCAACCTAATGACCAAAAATAAGTGGTTAGAGGAACCACCGTTGGCTCCTGATAGGAAAGAGATAGCCAAAGATAAGTAATATCTAAATGCCTTCATCGAGGGTATTATATTTTCGACCATAAATCACCATAATGTTCTATGTAGATACTCCTATACAACCAGGTAAGAATTTAGTCCATTAGACTCCCGGTCATCTTAATAGAGATTAGTCTGCTGGTTCAGAAGAGGTTTTTCTACAATCTGAGCTATGGATATAACAGTCAGTTATACCCATAGCTTTTTTTTGGAATAGGATAGATATGAATGTTATTGATACACATGTGAGTCAGTCGTGACTAAAAGCAAATGTTTTAGAAATACGGCGCAAAATATATATAAATGAAGAAAAGATGTACCAAAAAAATCCATAAAAGCCACAAATATAATTGACAATGATTATCATTAGCAATATAATAACGATTAATGAGAATCGTTATCACTAGAGCGGGTTCAACCCGTTCGTTTTTTACCTTATTAGTGAGAATGATTATCATTAGTACCATGCTGGATCAAAATGAAAAGAGGAGAGTAGGTAGGAGGAGTTGAAAAAGAGATATCTCTTAATCGCATTAGTCGTACTATCCATCACATCACTATTTGTTGGGGTTTCAGATATTTCTCCATTGGATGTTTTTCAACTAAGTCATGACCAATGGCAAATCTTGCTTGTCAGTCGTATTCCTAGGCTAGCTAGCATTGTCATTGCCGGTGTGAGCTTGAGTATCTGTGGCTTAATCATGCAACAACTGACACGAAACAAATTTGTATCTCCTACAACAGCAGGGACAATGGACGCAGCGAGGTTAGGTGTATTGGTGTCACTGTTGCTTTTTGCTTCTGCTAGTGCATTCGTGAAAATGTTCGTTGCTTTTCTTTTTGCTCTAGCGGGGACCATTATCTTTATGAAAATATTAGATCAGGTGAAATACAAGGATCCTGTCTTTATTCCATTGGTCGGTTTAATGTTTGGCGGAATAATCGGTTCGATTACCACTTTCTTTGCATTGAAGTACGATCTCATTCAGAATATGTCATCCTGGTTGCAGGGTAATTTTTCTTTAATGATTAAAGGAAGGTATGAACTTTTGTACATAAGTATTCCTCTTGTCATTGTGGCTTACATTTTTGCCAATAAGTTTACAGTGGCAGGCATGGGCGAAGATTTTTCTCAGAATTTAGGGCTCAATTACAGGGCTGTCGTCCGCTTAGGGTTGATCATTGTAGCCGCTGTGGCCTCCATTGTCCTGTTAACCGTTGGGATGATTCCATTTTTAGGCCTGATTATCCCCAATATCGTGAGTATTTATAACGGTGACCATCTAAAGAAAAATCTATCACACACTGCTTTGCTGGGGGCTGTGTTTCTTTTAATCTGCGATATAGTGGGGCGTCTCGTGATTTATCCGTATGAGATCCCGATTGGCATGAGCGTAGGCGTGATCGGTAGTGGCGTATTCCTATACTTGTTGTTAGGGAGAAAAGTGTATGAACAATAGAACAAAACTCATCATTTTAGCCAGCCTTGCAGTGTTGCTCAGTGCGCTGTTTGTTTTTTATAACCTAGGAGGCAATTGGGGTTACATTCTTCCTAGACGAGGGATGAAAGTTTTAGCCATCGTCGTTACAGGGGCTGCTATCGCTTGTTCGACTGTGGTATTTCAAACGATTACCAATAACCGAATCCTAACGCCGAGTATCATTGGTCTCGATTCTTTATATGTGTTAATTCAAACGTTCTTTATCTTTGTGTTCGGTTCCGCCAGTGTTGTTGTCTCCGATCAAAATATTAATTTTGCGCTATCTGTGACGCTCATGATTCTCTTTGCGGGGCTTTTCTACAAGCTTCTTTTCGGCAACGAGGGGCGAAATATCTACTTTTTACTGCTTGTCGGGATTGTACTCGGCACGTTATTTGGGAGTATCTCTACCTTTATGCAGGTCTTAATTGACCCGAATGAGTTTTTTGTGGTACAAGACCGCATGTTCGCGAGCTTTAACAACGTGAACACGGACATTCTACTGTTCTCAATGATGATGTTTATCGGTGTTGCGGCGTATTTTTGGAAGTTCTTAAAGTACCTCGATGTTTTAGCGTTGGGTAGGGATGAAGCAGTCAACCTTGGTGTGGACTACGAGTATATCGTCAAGCGGCTTCTCGTGTTAATCGCCATCCTCATTTCCATAGCGACAGCGCTCGTTGGACCGATAACATTTTTAGGATTACTCGTGGCCAATGTCACCTATGAGTTTCTTAGGACATATAAGCATGCTTACTTATTATGGGGCGCTATGTTTATCAGCGTGATTAGTTTAATTGGCGGACAGTTTCTGGTTGAAAGAGTATTCACTTTTTCGACAACCATCAATGTGATCATTAACTTCATCGGTGGTGTGTACTTTATTTACCTTTTACTAAGGGGGAACAAATCATGGTCTTAGTCCAGGATGTAACGAAAAGATATGGAGAGAAACAAGTGGTGGATCATGTGTCTTTGCAAGTTAAAAAAGGGACCATCACGTCGTTTATCGGACCTAATGGGGCTGGTAAGAGTACCTTACTATCCATGGTGAGCCGGCTCATCTCCAAGGATGAAGGTCAAATTTTTATTGAGAACGAGGAGGTGAGTGAAAGTAAGAGCAGTGAGTTAGCTAAAAAGGTGTCCATTCTAAAGCAATCTAATCATTTAAACATGAGGTTGACGGTAAAAGATCTGGTTTCATTTGGCCGCTTTCCATACTCTCAAGGTAGGTTAACGAAAGAAGACTGGCAGCATGTGGATGAGGCCATTCAGTATATGGGGCTTGAAGAGATGCAAGACCAATACCTTAATCAACTCAGTGGAGGCCAAAGACAACGCGCATTTATAGCGATGGTGATCGCCCAGGATACGGACTATGTTTTATTAGATGAACCGTTAAACAACTTAGATATGAAACATTCTGTTCAGATTATGCAGGTGCTTAGACGTTTAGTCGATGAGTTAGGCAAGACGGTTGTCATTGTCCTTCATGATATTAACTTCGCTTCTTGTTACTCAGATCATATCGTCGCATTAAAAAATGGCCAAATCGTGAAGGAAGGCACAACACCTGAAATCATTAATCCAACCGTGCTGAAAGAGATCTACGATATGGACATCCACATTGAAAAGATTAACAAACAACGCATCTGTGTTTATTTCACGTAAGTATGAAAAACATAACGGAATGTAAAAGAGGGAGGAACATGAGAAAGATGAAGAAGGCACTTTTTTTCATTGGATTGGCGATGGTCGTCTTGTTAGTGGCATGTGGTACTGATACAACGGTTGAAGGGGACAACACCCTAAGTGAAAAAAATCAAGTTGATGCGCAGGGGACTGAAGTTGTACAAGAGGTGACGATTGTAGACCAATTAGGTGAAACGGTCGTACCCGTGAAACCAGAAAAAGTGGTGGTATTTGACTTCGGTATTCTCGATTCATTAGATAAACTAGGAATCTCAGTTGCTGGTGTCCCGCAAGCGAATATCCCACCTTATTTGGAGCAGTATGAGAGTGATGAATACGTCAACGTCGGCAGTCTAAAAGAACCTGACTTTGAAGCCATTGCGACAATGGACCCAGACCTGATTATTATCTCCGGACGTCAGTTAGAATTAGCAGATGAGTTGAACAAGATCAGTCCTACCATATACATGGGATTAGACACTGAGGATTATATGTCATCGTTCAAAGATAATATGGAAAAACTAGGACAAATTTTTGACAAAAAAGATGAAATGGCAGAAGAACTGGACGCCATCGACACCTTAGTTGATCAAGTCAAAGAAAAAGCCACTACGCAAAAGACGAATGGGTTAGTTGTATTAGCTAATGAAGGGAACATCAACGCATATGGCCCAGGTTCACGATTTGGGCTCATCCATGACGTACTGGGGATATCGCCAGTGGATGAAAATATTGATGTATCCACGCATGGGATGAACGTGTCATATGAATATATTCTAGAGCGTGACCCACAATACTTATTTGTTATTGACCGTAACGCTGTGGTCACTGAGAGTGCAAGTGCGGAGCAAGCGATCGAAAATGAACTCGTTCAAACCACACAAGCTTATAAGAATAATAACATCATATACTTAGATCCGAATTACTGGTACTTATCAGGTGGCGGATTGGTCTCCGTGACTAAAATGATTGAGGCAATCGATACAGCTATAGAATAATACTTTTTACTTTAGAGTAGGCTTAGGGCTTGTAACACCCTAAGCCTTTGTTTATTCACAAGCAAGACTATAACGATTGCCAATCTGGATTGTTGTGTGAGTAACGAAGTGTCTATATGTTTTTAACGAGGCCTTATTTTAAGATTTGTTAAGAAAAGCGTGTAACATCCACACGTGCTTTTCTAGATTTGTACGGATATGAATCAACATATCTGCTGTGGGGTCATCTTCGTGTTCTTCAGCCACTTTGATGCCCTCTTTCAGTTCAGATACGATGGTTTCAAAATCTTTGGCGATCGTTTCAACCATTTGAGTTGATGTCTCTTGTCCAGTTGCCTCTGTCACCGTTGCCGTCTGTAAAAAGTCGCGCATCGTTGCGACAGGCTTTCCTTTAATCGCGAGTAAACGTTCAGCTAGGTCATCAATGTATCCTTGAGATTCATTATAGAATTCTTCAAATTTAACGTGTAACTCATAAAAATTCTCCCCACTTACAAACCAGTGGTAATTGTGTAATTTCACGAAGAGGACACTGAAGTTAGCGATTTGCTTATTGAGGACGTCTGTTAAGGTAATGGTCGTTGTATTTTGTGCCATGATTCAAAACACCTCTCATTGATTTTTGTTATAGGGTATTTTCCCCTGGAAGCATGTTTTTAAACACACCTAATTTAAACTTATTATTATATTATAATTATTATAAATAAAAGTCAATCCCAAATTTGAAGTGATTGGTTTGAGACATAAGATCAACCAATATGAGCTGCATCTTCTAAAGGCTAAGAACCCTATGAAGGAAAAGGGTGGAAGATGTCGAATAATGTAATAAAACGTTTATTGTGGATGGAGGGGTAGTCATGCTTTTTAAAAGAAAAAAGGGGATAGACCCTATGAAGGTGGATACCGTAATTGGTGAAGGGACCCATATTGAGGGGAAAATTGTCTCACAAGCGAGTATGCATGTGCACGGTGAAACAGAAGGCACTATTGAAGGCGTAGGGCAGATTTACGTAGGAGAGAAAGGTATCGTTCACTCTGAAGTGATGGCACAGGACGCTTTTGTCGCTGGGAAAGTGGATGGAAATGTGAAAACGAAAGGTAAATTAACCATTCATTCAACAGGGACGTTAAGTGGGGATACAATCTCTCAGTCATTTAGTATTGAGGAAGGCGGCATATTTTTAGGAACCAGTCAAATGGGTGGAAGAGAGGATGGCGCAGAACGCTCATCACAAACGTCCACTCAAGAGGCAGGTAAAAGTAAAACCTCAGAGAAATAAGTAGCTCATTTAAAACAGGACATTGTATGGGAAGCAATGGGAAAACCGCTTAGGCATAAGCGGTTTTAATTCTTTTAAACCATCCTATGGCCAGGACAAAAATGGTCGATATGATGGGCATAAGTAAATGCCAGAACGAACCATGTGGGATGTAATAGGCCACTTTTGCATCGGCAACTAACATCTCTCCTGCGGTAAAACCCAAGATTGCTGCGCCAAGGTAAATGAGAACCGGCATTTTTTCCAGTAATTTTAATATAAGCTGACTGCCCCAAACGATAAGGGGGATACTAAATACAAGGCCAAAAAATATTAATATGAAGTCATTTTTGGCCACGGCTGTGATTGCTAAAACGTTATCCAAGCTCATGATAAAGTCAGCAATAATAATAGTCATTACGGCACCTTTTAAGGTATGGGAGGCCTTTATTTCTTCATGCTCTTCCTGCTGAGTAATCAATTTAATGGCAATCCACACTAACAATATAGCGCCTAAAGCTGTTAGAAAAGGAATTTGTAAGAGTTGAATGGCGATAAGTGTCAGTACTACACGTAAAGTAACAGCCCCTAGCGCACCCCAAAAAACGGCAATTTTTTGTTGGTGAGGGGGGAGATGGCGACTCGCCAGGGCAATAACGATGGCGTTGTCACCACTTAAGATAAGGTTGATGATCAAAATTTTGATGATTGCAATGAGCCACCATTCCATACACATCACTCCTAAGGAAGCTTTGTACATGTTATGATGAACATGTCCCACTTAGTCCAATTTTTAATGGCAAACGAGTGAAAATTTGTGAAAGAGAAGGCAAGTATAAAGGAGACATGAGTATGAGTCAGCGGATTGAATTAATCGCCACATCCACCGCAGGTTTGGAGGGCGTTGTGAAGCAAGAAGTGATGGACCTAGGGTATAAGAATGCGCAAGCGGAAAATGGAAAAGTCATTTATACGACAGACTATAAAGGTATCGCCAGATCAAACCTGTGGTTACGTACAGCCGATCGAGTAAAGTGGAAACTTGCGGAGTTCAAGGCCGTTACTTTCGAGGAACTGTTCCAACAGACCAAGGCATTGCCATGGGGGGAGATTCTACCCAAGAACGCCCACTTTCCCGTCCTGGGACGTTCAGTCAAATCAACCCTATTCAGTATTTCAGACTCACAAGCGATCGTGAAAAAAGCAATCGTGGAGAACATGAAAGAAAAATACAATGTGAGTTGGTTTGATGAAGACGGTCCAGCTTATACCATCGAGGTGTCCCTATTAAAAGACATCGCGACGATCACCATCGATACAAGTGGTGAGGGGCTGCACAAAAGGGGCTACCGCAGATTACACAATGTAGCTCCTTTAAAAGAGACCATGGCGGCAGCCTTAATTCAAATCAGTCGTTGGAAACCCAACATCCCTTTTATCGATCCGTTTTGTGGTTCTGGTACATTAGCCATTGAAGCCGCACTCATCGGTCAAAACATTGCTCCAGGCTTCAACAGGTCGTTTGACGCAGAGGAATGGGGGATATTGCCCCAGAAGATATGGGATGACGCCATAGAAGAAGCAGAGGACTTAGCAGAGTACAATCGGAACTTAGCTATCTTTGCTTCAGATATTGATGACGAATCCGTTAAGCTGACGGAGAACAATGCTTTAGAGGCTGGGGTACACCACCTTGTCCAAGCAAGTCAACATGACTTTAAAGATGTAAGATCCGAATATGAATATGGTTATATGATCACTAACCCTCCCTACGGTGAGAGAATTGGAGATAAGGAAGAAACGGAAGCCCTGTATCGGACATTAGGCCGACTGACAAAACATTATTTTGATACCTGGTCTGTGTATGTCCTTACGCCTCATCAACAATTTGAGACGTTATTCGGCCGGAAGGCGAACAAGAAAAGAAAGCTTTTTAGTGGGAATATCCGTGTAGATTATTATCAATACTTTGGGCCTCGCCCACCTAAGGAAATTCTAGACCGAGAGTTATAAACTGTACATAAGGCGTGTCTGCGAACGAGCAGGCACGTTTTTTAATGTATTGTTAAGAGGAGGTCTTCATCATCGGTATTTAAATGTAGCGCATCTATTGGTATAATATTCTTAAAATTAAGAACATAATTACACTTGGTACAACATTAGTGATCTATAGCTTGGTATCGATCATAGCTTATAACAGTAGCAGTATGATTTACCATTACGTGTGGTGTACTTGGGAGACAAACATCATAGGAGGGATGCACGTGAAAAAGCTGTCTTGGGACCAGCAAGCTAGGGAATGGTTAAGCTCGAAGGGTGGTGTTTTAACCATTAAGCGTGTCCAAGCTAAAGGATGCTGTGGGGGTGGTCCGATAGAATTAATGACGGTTATAGGGGAGCCGGATCAACCAGAGCGTTATGAAAAGATACAGGACAAGCAGCACACTGTTTACGTAGAAAAAAATATTAAAGCCAAAAATAATGAGCTTCATCTGAAATTGTCGGGATTTAGTTTGTTTAAAAATATATCTGTGAGTGGGGTCGAGCGGTTTCTATGAGTGTTAAAAGTCAAGCACAGACATTTATACATCAGCTGATCAATCAATACGTCACCTATTTTGACGTATACCGGAACGCGACAGTAGGCAGTCATCCTGTCGATGCCTTAGCTGTATATAAACGACGGGATGAAAAATATCTAATGAGCAAAACAATCAAAGTTTGGGGAGTTGAGAACCAACAGTGTGTGTTTATAACCGAGGCACAAGAACCACTCACTGAAACTTTTATCACTCAGTTACAATCCGATGTTAAAGACAATATAGAAGCTTATATCCCTGATAGCCAAGAACATATGTCTACGAGTGTGCTCACGGTTATTGTGACGGAACATGATGTCGACCCTGCACTTGTGAAAGGGGTGATGAGGTATAGGAAATTAAAGTTTTTCAAATATGGATTACATGGCTGGGCAGAGCTATATTTGAGCATCATTAATTTGAAAAACGAAAGCGTATACATCCACAGAAAAGGACGGAAGTTAATTGAACCTGTCAACATTTTACTAGAAAAGGAGGATTAAGGCCGTGAGCTTACTTACTTTACTCTTTATCAGTGGCGTTATATTCTTAGTTGCTTATTATACCTATGGGACATTTGTGGAAAAGAAATTAAATGTGGAACCGGATCGTCAGACGCCTGCACATGAGATGTATGATGGTGTGGACTATGTACCTGCAAGAAAACCGGTTTTACTGGGCCATCATTTCGCTACCATTGCAGGGGGTGGGCCGATTGTAGGACCCGTTACTGCCGTTTTATTTGGTTGGATTCCGGCCGTACTGTGGATCATTGTCGGTAGTATTTTTGTCGGAGGTGTCCACGACTACACGGCATTGCAGGCTTCTATTCGACATAAGGCTCAGTCAATCGGAACCATCATTAAGGCTTATATAGGCGATAGAGGGCAAGTCCTATTCCTCATTTTCTCCATTGCCACTCTCATATTAATTGTAGGCGTATTCGTTATTCTTGTGGCAGGAACGTTTGAAGCTGTACCGCAAGCGGCGACCGCTTCCGTGATGTTCTTAGGTGTGGCTATCTTGTTCGGTATACTCGTCAATCAAATCCGAATGAATTTGTTCGGTGCTTCTATTTTAGGGATCGGCGCGATGCTCTTGTCCGTTTGGGTGGGGCTGAACTACCCGATTCAATTAAGTGCCACAGTGTGGTCGCTTATTCTGATCGGGTATGCTTATATCGCATCCGTCTTGCCTGTTTGGCTATTATTACAACCACGTGATTACTTAAACTCTTTCCTTCTGTATGGGATGATGGCAGGGGCTGCTTTGGGTATCCTCATAGCAAACCCAACCTTAGAGTTTCCCGGGTATACGGGCTTCTACCACGCAGAACTAGGATTTTTATTTCCAATACTATTTATCACCATTGCCTGCGGTGCGATATCTGGATTCCACTCTCTTGTCTCCTCTGGAACCACAGCAAAGCAATTAGATAGTGAGCGTAATGGTAAATTTATCGCCTATGGTGGTATGTTAATCGAAGGTTTTCTCGCTATTATTGCCGTAGGATCTGTTGCCTATTTAACACAGGAACAACTAGCGATGACCATGTCGGATATGGGAGGTGCCATAGGGGCTTTTGCTGCTGGTATCGGTTATTTTATGTCTCACTGGGGTATTGATCAGACGACCGCTGTGAGTTTTACATCATTAGTTGCCTCAGCTTTCCTTCTAACCTCTCTCGATTCAGCCACACGCTTAGGGCGTTATGCTGTACAGGAATTAACGGAAGGAAGAGCACCTGTCATATCCAGGAACATGCACATGGCAACGTTTGTTGTCGTACTCGGCGCGGCAGGATTGGCACTGACAGGAACGGCAAATACCGTATGGCCACTCTTCGGGTCAGCCAACCAAATGCTAGGGGCTATCGCGTTACTTGCTGTCACTGTTTGGTTAACGAAGCTAGGCGTAAAGTCTTTATTTACCATTATTCCGATGGTCTTTATGTTCTTCGTGACATTAGGGGCGTTAATTGTCCTGATGAGCAAGCATTTTGTAGAGCAAAACTGGTTCCTTATGATATCGGCCTTCGTACTATTTGTCTTATGTTTATTTTTAGTCGTCGAGGCATGGCGGCATTTATTCCCACCAAAAGATAAAGATCAAACGATTAAGGTTTAAATTAAGGTTAAAATACAAATTAAACAATCGTTTAAATGCTTCGTTTTATAGCTTAGGTCTTTTGTACCTAGGCTTTTTGTTTGGTTGACCCAGAGATTATTAAGACTTTCATTTGGTACCCTACCATCAGTTTTCATTCAATAGTCCCAATTCATCAGTCCCGCTTTATAAAAATTGTTATGAGTGCAACATATCTGAATCATATGCGTTTGAAAAGATAGGTGGTCATTAAATTCTACTAAAGAGGTGCCGAAGAGTAAGTGAAATCGTAAAAAACCGAAACCTCACAAAAACAATGGACCACACGAAGGGTATGGGAACTATTATAATTTGAGTAAGGAGGCGTTCGTGATGAAAACACAATCTATCAAATCATTCGTAGTAGGAACAGTGGTCGGAGGGATGTTATTCAGCGGCGTAGGTTTTGCTGCTTCACAAATGGAGAGTATTGAGGTCAATGTGAACCCCGTGAAGTTTTTGTTTAATGGTGATGAGGTAGAAACGGAAAGACCAAATGAAATCCATAACGGCCGAGAATACGTGCCTACGAGTCTCATGTACAAAGGGACAGTATACGTACCCGTTCGTTTCATGAGTGAAACGGCAGGTCTTGATGTAGATTGGGATAATGAGACCAAAGCGGTGCTCGTAGCAGAAGGGGATACGTCCGCAAATGGAGATGCGAGTGTCCTTACAGAAGGTGAAGATTATGTTGTCCTAGAAGAAGAGGAGGCACCATCCGATGTCCAAGAGTGGGTAGAGGCTAACAAAAAGAGCGAATTTACAGGGACCATTACCGTAGATGGAGAGGTGTATGTTCTAATCGCGCGTGGTGAATCTCAGCATTCTGGATATGGGGTTGAATTAAACAAAGTACTTCAAACAGAAGGACAGGTGACCGTTGAAGCTGCCTATACGGATCCGAATGAGGATGAAGCGTACACGCAACCCATCACATATCCCACTGTACTTATCAAGCTAGATAAACTGACTGAAGATATACAATTCAAGATTGAAAAGAGTTCTTCCGCATCAGTGGAAGCATCTGGTTCAACTTCAGTAGAAACGGATACGTCTGACGAGTAACTGAACGGTCGTAAAGTTCTATTGTAATTCGTGATTATACATGAGTAACACCCCATCCTTAAGTAGGGAATGGGGTGTTTGAATTTTTAGTGATATCTTTTTTAGTGATCATCGTCTATATTTGAGATTTGTTTAATGGCTAGACACTTTGACGTTCTACTTAAATGAGGCCCATAGCTCATCGAGGGTATCTTGACTCGGCTTAAGTTCCTGAGCTGTAACAGGCTTTTCTGGGTAACCACTAAGGTACGTGTGATAAGCAGGACGTGCTTGTTGATACAGGATGCCCTGGACTAATCCATCAGTTTCAATCACCTTCTCATACGCATGAGCTTTATTCGTGACATCATAACCTTCGATATCCTGAATATCGATAATGTTCTCCTTAAAAAATTCATACGTATTCACTTTGTTATACGTCACACACGGGCTGAATACGTTCACTAAGGCAAAACCAGGATGCTCGACGGCTATGCTTATGAGCTCAGTTAAACGCTTAATATCACCTGAGAATGCCTGAGCAACGAAGCTTGCTCCCGCACCTAATGCTAGTTCTAGCGGCTTCACTTCACGCTCACCTGATCCCTCAGGAGAGGTTTTAGACTGAAAACCTTGAGCGCTTGTCGGAGATGTTTGCCCCTTTGTTAGGCCATAGATACGGTTATCCATGACGACGTACGTCATATCCACGTTACGTCGTGCCGCATGAGTAAAATGGCCTGCCCCGATGCCATAACCGTCCCCATCACCACCTGAGGCGATCACCTTCATATCACGATTAGCAAGTTTAACCGCTTGGGCCACTGGAAGGGAACGTCCATGTAGGGTATGGAAGCCGTAGGCACGCATGTACTCAGACACCTTTCCAGAACAGCCTATACCGGAGACCACGGCCACTTCATGTGGCTCTAGTTCTAGTTTAATAAGAGCTTTCTGGATACCTGCCATCACGGAGAAATGTCCACAACCGGGGCACCAGGTGGATACGTCCCCACGATAATCTTTTAAGCTTGCGGCCATGTTAGACAACCTCCTTTGCAACGTCTTGTAATTGGGTCATGATATCTTTTTTAGTAAACGGGTTACCGTCGTATTTCTTAATCGTTTGTAGTTTTTCACCAATCAGTAGGTGTTGTTGCAGCATTCCCGTTAATTGCCCTGTCCAGTTATTCTCTACAACGATGACGCGTTGAGCAGCTGTCGTCAGCTCCTTTAAGCCTTGAGGTTGGAAGGGATGCAACATTTTAATCTGTGCTAAACCAACACTTTCGCCCGAAGATTGGAGGTCCCGTACGGTTTCTTCTAAAACACCCCGGGTTGACCCTAGCCCGATGAACAGTGTGTCGACCGGCTTTTCCTCACCACCGATGAACTCATAGCCTTTTATAGACAGGTCTTTTAACTTACCTAGACGCTTATCCATCATTTTCTCCCGTATCTCCGGTAACTCTGTAATATGACCCGTTTCACTATGTTCGTTTGAGTTGGCCGTAAATACCCCGTGGCGTTGGCCGGGGATTGAACGGGGAGAAATGCAGTCATCTGTCAAACGATAACGCTTAAATTGATGTTCCTGTAACGATTCTAGCTCTTCATCTGTAAGCATCTTCCCACGATTAATCGACTCCAGGTCATGACGGCAGCTATCTAAGGCCGTTTGTTTGTTAAGTGAGAGGACGAGATCTAAGGCCACAATCACTGGACATTGGTACTGTTCTGCTAGGTTAAAAGCAGTCGAAGCCATCGTCACGCATTCCTCCACAGAGCTTGGGGCAAGCACGATACGCGGAATTTCCCCATGTCCTGCGTAAACCATTGTTTGTAAATCACCCTGTTCATATTTCGTCGGTAGGCCAGTACCTGGTCCTCCACGCTGAGAGTTCACGATAACCACAGGTGTCTCAGACATACCGGCTAAGCCTAGTGCTTCTGTTTTTAATGAAAAACCCGGTCCTGAAGTACTGGTTAGCGCGCGTACACCGGAGAAACCTGCGCCTATAGCCATAAGCAGACCTGCCAGTTCGTCTTCTGCTTGTACGGCGACCCCACCAACCTTTGGCAGATTCTCTTTCATATATTCCATAATCTCTGACGCTGGTGTTATAGGGTAAGAAGATAGAAATTTACACCCTGAAGCAACAGCACCGTAAGCAAACGCTTCATTTCCAATCATGAGAGCCATGTCTTTCTTCTCATCAGGAAAGCCAAGTTGGAACGGTTTTAACCCTAAGCTTTCCATGTACTCGTAACCTTTTTGCACAGCATTGATGTTAAGGTCGACAATGGCCTGCCCTTTCTTAGAAAACTTATTCTCAATGAAAGGGATGAAAATATCGTAATGTGCCCCCATGAGGTAAGCAGATGATCCCAACATGATCATGTTACGGATAATCTTGTTCCCTAGGTCCTCGGCCATGCTCGTGAACGATGTATGAATGACGGTAACACCATCAATCTGTTCTACTTTTTCTTCTTTCTTGTTTTCCATGAGTACAAATCCACCAGGAGACATGCTCCCAATATTATGTTCATATGATTCTTTGTCGAGAACGATGAGAATATCTGTGGTGTCACCCTGATAATGAATCGGGTCGTGGCTTGCGCGGATGTGGTCGTAGGTGTGGCCACCTTTAATACGTGAGGCAAAATGTTTGTAGGAAGCGATGTGAAACCCTTGTTGCATCAGCGCGGCACTTAGAATGTTTCCAGTACTATCAATGCCGTCTCCTTGCTGTCCTCCTATCTTCCAAGTGATCTCTTTCTTCATTCTATCTCTCCCTTCTAAACCGATTAAACAGATGAACATAGGTGGGAGAAAAACTGTTATAATCTTTGGTAAAAATGGAGTGATACAATTTGTAGTTTATTAAGTGAATGGAATGTTCATCTACTTGTTATCTCACATTTTATCCTATACACCTTCAACTGGCAATGGTTTTCAGAACATTTTGTCACTTAATGAATCTTGACTAGCTTTAAATACAACGTTTTCATAGATGGGGCCCCAGCACCTCATTCAAAACTGTTACATCCTCATAATATACACTGTACTATAATAGGAGGGGCTCAAAACGGGACATTCGGATAGGGTTTCATGCTTTTTTTGTGACGCTTTTCAAAGTATAATAGAAAGAACAACTGATGGAAGAGGGGAAGAGGAGAAATGGATTTGAAAGCGTTTAAAGAGAGCATGTATCAACTCATAGTCGAAACTTCAACATATCTCCCGCCTGACGTGCGAGCATCAATCGCTAAGGCGAAGGCAAAGGAGAACGCGGGAACACGAGCGGCACTCTCTTTGTCCACGATCACAGACAATATTCATATGGCCGAGGATAATGTGTCACCGATTTGCCAGGATACGGGACTTCCAACATTCTTAATTAAAACGCCAGTGGGTGCCAACCAATTAGAAATGACCAACATGATCAAAGAAGCACTCGTGCAGGCGACGAAGGATGGTAAGCTACGTCCGAACTCCGTCGACTCTCTCACAGGAGCCAATAGTGGGGATAATCTTGGAGAGGGCCTCCCTGTCATCAAATATGAACAATGGGAAAAAGACGACATCGATGTGCGCCTTATCCTCAAGGGTGGCGGATGTGAAAATAAAAATATCCAATACAGTTTACCGTGTGAGCTTGATGGTTTAGGGCGCGCAGGGCGTGACTTAGACGGCATACGCAAATGTATCATGCATAGTGTCTATCAAGCGCAAGGCCAAGGCTGTAGTGCCGGCTTTATCGGTGTCGGTATCGGTGGGGACCGCTCCGCGGGGTATGAGCTTGCTAAGAAGCAGCTTTTCAGAGAAGCGGACGATATGAACCCTCATCCTGAACTACAGAAGTTAGAAGAGTATGTCATGGATCACGCAAACGAACTCGGTATTGGGACCATGGGATTCGGTGGAGAAACAACGTTATTAGGCTGTAAAATAGGGGTCATGAATCGCATTCCAGCAAGCTTTTTTGTCTCTGTCGCTTATAACTGTTGGGCTTTCCGTCGTTTAGGTGTGGTTGTTGATCCTCAAAGCGGAGACATCCAACGTTGGCTATATAAAGACGAACGTCCGATTGAAGAAGAAGTGGAAAAGGTGGTCGAGCAAGCGAAAAAAGAAGGTGCCAGAGAAGTTGTGCTTCAAGCGCCGATCACTGAAGATCAGATTCGTGACCTCAAAGTGGGGGACGTGGTCATCCTCAATGGTCAAATGCATACTGGGCGTGATGCCTTACACAAATACTTAATGGACCATGACGCACCAGTGGATCTACAAGGAGAAGTGATCTACCACTGTGGTCCCGTGATGATGAAGGATGAAAACGGACAGTGGGAAGTCAAAGCGGCAGGACCGACCACAAGCATACGTGAAGAACCTTACCAGGCCGATATTATTAAGAAATTCGGTGTACGGGCGGTGATCGGTAAGGGTGGCATGGGTGCTAAGACGTTAGCCGGTCTAAAAGAAAGCGGTGCGGTATACCTCAACGCCATTGGAGGCGCTGCGCAATACTATGCTGATTGTATCACCAACGTGTCTGGTGTTGATTTCTTAGAGGAATTCGGTATCCCTGAAGCGATGTGGCATCTTGAGGTCCAAGGGTTTGCTGCTATCGTCACCATGGACGCACATGGTAACAGCCTACACGCTGATGTGGCCTCATCTTCACTTGATAAACTAGCACAATTTAAGGAACCGGTATTCAAATAAGAGCCCATACTCAAATAAGAACCCAGTAATCAAATGGAAACTTGTTGGATCATTCAAAATTTAAGGTAAGCCAATACAGATACTAAAAGTAACCAAATACATGCTATCAGCCTGTGGTCTTGTATGGATCACAGGCTTTTTCTTCTTTCTCTGCTATTTACGGGTCCAAAGCACAGGACGAAGCAGGTAGCTAGCGTACTTTAGGCTGTTAAACCTCCTCGCACTCAACATCCTACTAAAAATCTCTTGATTCATATTTTTCACAATAAAGTCATAGTGCGCATTACTCATCTTCTCTAGGGTTTGGCGCATAACGAGTGAATGCTTGTAATCCTTCATCACCTGATGTATATCTTCCTCATAGTGACCAAGCCCCAGTATATCGCGAGCCGCACACACCCCTGTTAAGACAGCGACAAACTGTCCAAAGCCTAGAAAGGGTTGGATACTGCCAAAGTTGTTACCCACAAAGAACGTATTACCAATCCGAGGATACTGACACATTCCAATGACATAGTTCCTAATTTGAAACTGATCGGTAATTCTTAAAGTTTGGTCAAAAATATCCTGCACTTCTTGGTAAAAGGGTTCAAAATAGGCAGCCATCTCCTTTTCTGTGTTCTCCGGATAATCTGGATAAGCGATGACAATATTTGCTTCTTCATCTGAGAAAGGTAGAAGGTAGGCGTATCCTTTGGGAGCATAATGATGATTTAACCACACATGTACATGAAAACGATCAAAGTGGCCTGCGACTGTGGCCCCTTTTAAGGAAACGGTCAGGTCAGTGTCAAAGGGTTGAATCTTGGCGCTATACTCGGCGTCGCCTGTCGCAAGAATCACGTGAGAGTACTCTCTTAGCAGGGCTTCATAAGTGTGCTCAGAGTGAAAGTGTATCTCAGATTGCACTTGTTTTTCTAACTGCTTTTCAAAAGCATCCTCATGTCGTCCCCTAATATTGACAAACCCTAGCTTTCCTTCGAGTGTGGTCGATTCGTTCTCAGAATGGATCGTCAGGTTTCTTATATTACTAGAGGGTTTGAGATAGAGGCCAAAGGTTTCGGAAAAATAGGCGATCTCATCGTCGATCGGTAGATCCAAGATCGGAAGTAAGGCCTCAGCATTAACGAACCGGTCACCTACTTCACGCCGCTTTTCGAATATCGTGGGCTTGACACCGTACTTTTCCAATGTAATCGCTGCAGATAACCCCGAAAGCCCTGCGCCCATAATCGCTATATCCATATCTCACCATTCCATATCGTTGTGTCTACGTATCTTTGTCTATATCATGCCTTTTACAGATTTAATTATGCGGCTGTGTTTCGAAAGCAGACAAGCAGACACTAAAATAAAAAACGAACGACATGCTAGTGAAATGTAAAAATAATACAAAAACTACACAAAAGCAGAAAAAAAGCTAACCGTATGGCTAGCTTAGATCAGAATTTATCCAACAGTGGATATAAGGTAACAGGCTATGAAAAACTTTCTATCTCTATTCTTTCACCGCTAAGTTTAATTCACTGTTAAGCGTTGACGTAGCTCTTTGGCCAGTGTTTTTAATGTTGACACATCCGTGATATCAAAGCAAATCGGTTGGCGGCTACGGACGACAATTTTACCGTATTGACGTTCGGACTCATCCTCGATCGGAATACGCAGTTCTGAATTAGACTCCCACGTTAATTGGTTCTCCATATCTGAAGCCGCTTTAAGTACCATGTCCTCTCCCTGATAAAGATAGATTCCTACCCAATCAAAGTAAGGCACATCCTGTTGTAATTTGGCCACCATTTGTTGTATTGCATCCTCCATATCGGAACTCTGATGCACCGTTGCAATCACTTCTAAAGAAGCTAAGTCTGTTTGAATCGACATAAACTACTCTCCCTTTTTCTCTGTAAATATGTATGCTATCCCCTTAGACAATTGACTTGTATAGACTAAATTCATACTAGCCCTTCAGTTGATCCCTTGATTCTTCTCTTATTTTATCAGATGATAGCAGTAGACGATGCTTGTAAGTTAAGGAAATTTATATGACGTTTAGATAAAATGACACGGTTTGGAGATGAGAGAATGGAATACGAAGTCCAACCCTGCCCCCCTTATGACATGGAAAAAGTATGCTTGAAACTAGGGGCTGACCCGATGTATGAGTACGACCTGGAGCTGCAAACGTTATCTTTCGCTGTGAGGATTAAAACAGGAGAAAAAGAAGAACAATGGAAAAAAGGGATGATGAAGTTAGAGCATAAAGGAACGGTGGCGCAACCGCTTGTAAAAGTGCGTTATGTCGGAGATGAATTAACAGCCACTGATGAAAAATGGCTACAACAACACTTGACTCACAGATTTCAGTGGGGGACAAACGTCCTACAGACTTTTTATGCTGAATTAGAAGGCACCTCTATAAACTCGGTCCTAGAAACGCTAAAAGGGTTGCCCCTTGTATTGGATGACGGACTCTTTGAAGGTCTGATTACGACCATCATTCACCAACAACTTAATCTGCGTTTCGCACAGCAATTAGTCTACAGCCTAGCGATGGATTATGGAGACCAGGTTCAAGACGGCCAAAAATATTTTTATCTTCTCCCGACACCAAGCCAATTAGCTGAAGTCGATATCGCTGAACTCCGTACAAAGAAATTTAGTCAACGGAAAGCAGAGTATATCATCGGTGTGGCTCAGAAAGTGAGAAATGGGGAGCTAGATCTAGAACGCCTTTCTGCATTACCGAACGAAGCCTTTATAGAACGACTCAGCCAAGAACGAGGGATAGGACAGTGGACGGCTGAATGTATTTTATTGAATGGCCTTGGACGCAAAGATCTATTTCCAGCTGGAGATCTAGGGATACGAAACGCTGTAAAAAAAATCGAAGGGCTAGAGGAACGCCCCAGTATCGAGGCGTGCAGAGCATGGGTGGAACCGTATCAAAACTGGGGAAGCTATGTGGCCATTTACCTATGGGAGTATCTTGGTAACAATCGATTAAAAGTGGACAAATAGGAAGGAAGCAACTATGGCAAAAACAAAGAATGAAGCACATCAAACCGCCAACTCAGATCGGACAAAAGCAAAGCCTAAGCCGAATAAACGAAATCGGAACGACAACCAGCAAAAGGCGAAGGGTCAAAAACAGCAGGGTCATCAGCGTAAAAAAAATAGTCAAGGGCAAAACAAAAACAAAAGACCGAACAAAGGCATTGTGTCTCAAGCACGCATCGGCCAAGAAGTGACCATTACGATCAAACGATTAGGGATTAACGGGGAAGGCGTTGGCTACTTCAAAAAGCAAGTGGTCTTTATTGATGGGGCACTACCCGGTGAAGTCGTTATCGCAACGATTACCTCAATAGAGCGAAATTATGCTAAGGCCGAAATTAAAAAGGTACGAGAACCGTCGCCAGAGCGTGTCAAACCACCTTGCCCCATCTACTCAGAATGTGGTGGGTGTCAACTTCAGCACTTATCCTATAAAGGACAGTTACAAGAGAAGAAAGATCAAGTCATCCAAGCGTTTGAACGTTACACGACATTCACTGCCGAAACCCTACCTATAGCGGATACGATCGGGATGGACAATCCATGGGGATACCGCAATAAAGGACAATTACAAGTGGGCA
The DNA here is from genome assembly GCF_016745835.1 of Caldalkalibacillus salinus. Lineage (NCBI taxonomy): Bacteria > Bacillati > Bacillota > Bacilli > Caryophanales > Bacillaceae > Caldalkalibacillus > Caldalkalibacillus salinus. The sequence continues at coordinate 71,949 of NZ_JAERVL010000024.1, forward strand.
CAGCGGGCAATGATGTCATCGCTGGATTGTATAAGCAGGGATCTCATGAACTTGTTGATTTATCTGAGTGTGCTGTACAGCATCCGAAAACGAATGAAGTGATTCAAAAAACAAAAGACATCCTCCAAAAACTAGATATCCCCATATACAATGAACGTAAGCGTCGTGGCGTGATACGAACGATCGTCACAAGAATTGGATTTGAAACAGGACAATTACAGCTCGTGTTAGTAACAAGAACCAAAGAGATTCCGCGCTTGAAGGAGCTGCTATTAGACATACGGTTTAATTGTCCGGAAGTCAAAAGCGTTATCCAAAATATTAATCCTTCTAAGACGTCTGCCGTTTTCGGTGATGAAACTGTCTTACTATGGGGAGATGAACGAATAGAGGAAGAGCTAGGGGAGCTCGCTTTCTCATTATCCCCTCGGGCGTTCTTCCAGCTCAATCCGCAGCAAACGGTGAAATTATATGATAAGGTCAAAGCATACGCGGCATTGACTGGTGAGGAAATTGTCGTTGATGCCTACTGTGGGGTGGGAACGATCGGGCTATGGCTCGCAGACCAAGCGAAGGAAATAAGAGGCATGGATGTCATACCTGAAGCGATCATGGATGCTAGAGAGAACGCCAGAAAAAGTGGCGTAGAGAATGCGATTTACGACATCGGTAAGGCTGAAACGTGGCTTCCTAAATGGGTGAATGAAGGGTATAGACCTGACGTTGTCATCGTTGACCCCCCACGAACCGGTTGTGATGATAAGTTACTCCAAACGATCATCAAGGTCCGTCCTCAACGCCTCGTCTATGTATCCTGCAATCCTTCTACACTGGCCAAGGATTGTCAGCAGCTCTTTAAAGCTGGGTTTGAACTACAAGCTTTACAGCCCGTAGACATGTTCCCGCATACGAGTCATGTGGAAGTAGTATCGCAGCTCGTATTACGTGACACAAACAGTTCGTAGGAACCGCTGTAATTGAGCGGTTTTTTCATTTCACCTGTAATATTTCTCTATGTGCATATCTCATCAGTCTTAAGAAATTTTTAATGGTTTGTTTCGTTAGTTTTAAGAACTTGGAGATATCCTGTGATTGTAGATGTAGAAAAACTGATTGGAGTGAGATTAATGCATCATATGGGGTATTTTCCTTGGTTCGGAACAGTCTTCTTAATGTTGTTATTTGGATTTTTGATTTACAACATGATTTGGTGGCGAAGAAATAGATCGTGTCACAGTGGCGGTGCTTACAATGCATTAGATATGCTTGAAAAAAGGTATGTTAATGGAGAGATTGACGAAGCACAATTTAAAATCATGAAAGAAAACTTAAGAAAGTAAAAGGGATGACACCGCATTCGCATTTTATGTGCGGTGTCTCTATTAAAATGAATGTTTATACGCTAATTAAAAGTGTGAGTGTCAATTATCTCATTATTTTACTATTGGTAAGTTATATAGTTTTAATGATTGTGAATCATGATGGTCAATCTACACCATTCATTAGAAGCATGATCGTGACAGTCTATGTCTTGTTCTGTTTAGTAGGATTTGTTATGCAAATGTTTTAACAGTCAGGATAAAGACTCCTAAAAAGGAAATCATGCCCCCTCATGTCCAAAGACATTGTGGGGCTCGTTTTATTGCATGTTAAGTTAATCATGATTGAGCGTTCGTTAAAGTCTCTTCTGGTGCTTCAGTTCTTTTTATGAACAACGTAAGAATAAAGGCCGCAAGAGCAAAGACTAAGGCAACCTGGAAAGAGGTTTGCACACCGGCAGTCATCGCCTCAGCTTGCAAATTTCCGCCAGCTGAGGAATCAACATTCTCTAGGTACCTTGCTGAACCCGCCGTCATGATGCTGATGAATAAGGCAATTCCGATAGCCCCACCAACCTGCTGTAAGGTATTTAAAATGGCTGTACCATGAGCGTAATACCGTTTGGGCAGTTGGTTGAGTCCATTTGTTTGTGCTGGCATCATGATGAGAGAGACCGATATCATTAACAATGAGTGTAGCACAATAAAGGTGATTAAGGTTGTTGATGTCGTCACCTGTGTAAATAGCCAAAGGACAATAGATAGAATGGCTGACCCCGGTATAATCAACATTCTCGGACCAAATTTATCAAAAAGTTTGCCTGCTACGGGTGACATGAGACCGTTTAATACCCCGCCTGGCAATAGAGCTAAGCCCGCGACAAAAGCACTTAAAACCAGTCCACTTTGTAAAAACATCGGCAGGATGATCATCGTTGAAAACATGGACATCATGACGATGATTAATAGAACGGCTGTCAGAGAAAACATAGGGGACTTGAAGGCCCTGACATCGAGCATGGGTTCTTCAAGTTTTAACTGACGCATAACGAATAGCAATAATGATATAAAGCCGATGCTTATCGTGAGGTATACTTCTGGGCTGGAAAAGCCAGCATGCCCTTCTCCGGCACTACTAAACCCGTAAACGATCCCACCAAACCCAAGGGTTGAAAATACAATGGACAAAATATCCACCTTTGGCTTTGTTAGCGTTGATACATTTTTCAAGAACACAGCGGAAAAAGCGATAGAAAATAAGGCAAAAGGAATCACGATAAAAAATAGCCAACGCCAACTAAGGGCTTCAACAATAAGACCGGATAATGTTGGTCCTATAGCTGGTGCGAACATGATGACAAGGCCCACCATACCCATTGCACCTCCGCGTTTTTCTGGAGGATAGATGTGTAGGATGGTATTCATCATGACGGGGATGAGTAATCCTGTTCCGCTCGCTTGAACGAGTCGACCAATGAGTAACACAGGGAAGGCAGGTGCTACCCCACTGATGATCGTCCCAACAGTAAATAATGTCATCGCACCTATGAATAATTGTCTAGTCGTAAACCACCCGCTCAAGAGGGCTGTAATAGGTACTAAAATACCAACAACGAGCATAAAACCAGTCGTTAACCATTGAATCGTATTAGCGGTGACGCCAAACTCTGTGCTTAACTCGGTTAAGGCCACATTTAGTAACGTTTCATTGAGAATAGCGAAGAACCCACCGATGATGAGAGAAATCATGATCGGGGCTCGCTTCACGTTCACAGACACTGGCGCCTGTGAATGAACTTCAACTTGTTCTTCATTCATGGGGAATCACTCCTTTATTAAAAATAGACCAGTCTATATAATTAATAATCAAAGAGAAAGGTTTAACATCACGATAATATTTACGCTATTTATTTAATAATAGCGGGATCTGTTTCGAGATCACTTCAAATGGCTGTCTCGTGTTGTTTGTGGTTGATAAGGTCACACCGCCCTCAATCAACATCATAATCACAAGGCTCATATCTGCTGCTTTGTCCTCACTCACACCACAATCGATTAGTTTTTGTTTAAATACTGCTTGCCATTCCGTGTAAGTTTGATCACAAACGTTTTTTAACTTATCACTCATCTCAGAGGTTTCTAAGGCAAGTAAACCGATAGGAGCACCGTCATCTCCCTCTTTGGGACAGTGATTGACATATTTTTGAAACTCAATAAAAAAAGTTTGTATAGCCTCCACAGGATCAGAGTAGGGCTCTAAAAAAGCTTTTATATACTCGCGCACCTTGTCTTTAGTCATGCTTACGGATTCAACAGCAAGCTCTTCTTTACCACTTGGGAAATAATAGTAGAGAGAGCCTTTAGGTGCCCCACTTTCCTTAATGATTTGATTCAACCCTGTGGCATGATACCCTTGCCGTCTAAAAAGATGGGCGGACGTTTTTAAAATTTTATCCCGCGTGTTGTCCTGATCTGACATGCTTCATCCCCTCCATTATAGCAACCGGTCTATATGATATATACAGGATTAACGCTCTGGTGTCAACGGTTAAAATCAAGCAGCTCGATATCAGTTGAAAGAGCGTGGTTGTCTTCTGCTTTTAAAGGTAAGCCTTTCTATTAGGTAAGCATTTCTATTGTGGATAAATGCTAATTATGTAAAAATAGTAGAGTTAGCTAATCGGAAAGGTGTTTGATCATACATGCTTCAAAACCCAACAGGAAAAGAGCGTCTGGGATTAGCGTTACTCCTCGGGATGCTGGCCGTGTTAGGGCCGCTTAACATTGATATGTATCTACCAAGCTTTCTAGACATAGCGGAGGATTTTGGGGCGCGTGCCTCGCAGGTCCAACTGAGTTTAACGGCCTGTCTACTCGGGCTCGCTGTCGGTCAGGTATTTATTGGACCTATCAGTGATGCTCAAGGTAGACGGAAGCCTCTGCTCATCTCTATATCCCTATTTGCCTTATCTTCCATTCTCTGTGCTGTAGCGCCGAATATCACCACGTTGATCTTGGCCCGTTTTTTACAGGGGTTTACAGCTTCAGCTGGTATTGTCCTTTCTCGTGCCGTCGTACGTGATGTGTTTAGCGGGAGAGCATTAACGAAATTCTTTGCGCTGTTAATGGTCATCAATGCCGTGGCACCATTGGCAGCCCCGGTCGCAGGAGGCGCCATTCTGGCACTACCGTTCGCAAGCTGGCACACGATCTTTTATTTTCTCGGTTTTCTCGGTGTGTTAATCGTTTTGGTCGTGGCCACGCGCCTACAGGAAACCTTACCGCCGGAAAAAAGGATTCCCAGTACCATAGGGGAAACGATTCGTACTATGGGAAGCTTACTGAAAGACCGTTCTTTTATCGGTTACGCTTTGACGGTCGGATTTATTCACGGGGGAAGCTTTGCCTATGTAGCAGGTACACCTTTTGTGTATCAAGATATTTATGGTGTGTCCCCACAAGTGTTTAGTGTGTTGTTCGGCATTAACGGTATCGCCATTATCACGGGAAGTTTTATCATTGGGCGTTTTGGGGGCATTATACATGAACGCAGCTTACTTCGAGCAGCTGTCATGATCGCTGTAAGTGCGACGTCACTGTTGCTCTTCATGACTATTATAGAGGGGCCATTGGCGATGCTGGTCATTCCTATTTTTATATACATGACGTCGATGGGCATGATTTTGACAAGTTCGTTCACGTTGGCGATGCAAAACCAAGCTCATCGTGCAGGTAGTGCGAGTGCTGTATTAGGCACGTTCCCATTACTCTTGGGTTCTATCGTTGCACCCCTCGTCGGTATTAATGAGGCGTCAGCCATCCCGATGGGAGCCACGTTATTTTTGACAGCTTCCATAGGGGCTATCGCTTTCTTTAAGTTAACAAAGCAAGTCCAAGTCCAAACAGACGAACCATAAATGCATCATTTAAGGAAGGGCGAAAATCCCTTCCTTTTTTGTTGTTATGGGTTACAATATATGTTGCTCATAAATGCCGTAAAGGGGATGCGCTATTTGACGTAGAACCTCATTTTAAAGCATTATAATGGATATCGAATCGCCATGCGCATACGAAAGTATAGAAGGTATACAGATATTATTCGATGAAAACTTCAAAAAAAAATTCAGACAAGACTAACACAGGGGGGCCAAAAAAGTGCAGCATCACTACCATCAATTATTGCAGCAGCAAAAACAATACTTCCATAATGGCCATACAAAAGAGGTTACGTTTAGAATAAGGCAACTCAAAAATTTAAAAAAAGCGCTCCAACAGAATGAAAAAGCGATCATGAAGGCCCTCCGTCAAGACCTTAATAAGTCCGAATTTGAAGCGTATCTGACAGAGGTCGGATTCCTGTATAAAGAAATTAACGAGGCCATTAAGAACGTTAAAAACTGGTCCAAACCGCATAAAGTGAAAACCACTCTCACGCATATGGGGGCAAAAGGGGTCATCTATCCTGAACCCTACGGCGTATCACTCATCATTTCACCTTGGAATTACCCTGTTAACCTGACGATTGCACCACTTATCGGTGCCATCTCAGCAGGGTGTTGTGCCATCGTCAAGCCGTCCGAACAGACTCCTCATACCTCACATGCTCTTACACAGATCATAAACAACACATTCGACCCTGAATATATTGTCGCCGTTGAAGGTGCAGTGCAGACGAGCGAGGCGCTATTGGAGCTCAACTTTGATCATATCTTTTTTACAGGTAGCGAAGCCGTTGGTAAAATTGTCATGGAAAAAGCGGCTCAACACTTAACCCCTGTCACCCTTGAACTAGGGGGAAAAAGCCCCACGGTTGTACACCACGATGCACAACTCGATATGGCCGCTAAGCGTCTAGCTTGGGGAAAATGGACTAACGCTGGTCAAACGTGTGTGGCGCCGGATTATCTTATCGTTCATCAGCAGGTGAAGGCACCTTTATTAAAAGCACTCGTGCATCATATACAAGCCTTGTACGGTACAAATGTACTGGAGAACGAAGATTACCCGATGATTGTAAACGACCAACATGTTGAGCGGTTGTCTCACTACTTAGGTGAAGGAGATATTTATTATGGGGGAGAGATGGACAAGGAGAAACGCGTCATTGGACCGACGATCATTGAAAATGTATCCTGGGACTCAAGTGTGATGCGGGATGAAATTTTCGGTCCCATTTTACCCGTATTCGTGTATGAACATGAACAAGACGTCATAGAGATGATCAGGAAGCGCCCTCATCCATTAGCGTTATACTTGTTTACAGAGAGCGACAGTATGGTGCAGTACATTAACAGTCAGTTTCAATTCGGGGGTGGGTGTGTCAATGATGTTCTTTACCATTTGGGGACGTCTCAGTTGCCATTCGGTGGTGTGGGATCTAGTGGAATGGGGGCCTACCACGGAAAGCATAGTTTTGACGCCTTCACTCACCACAAAAGCCTATTGCACCAATCCACTAAGTTTGATATTCCTTTGCGTTATGGTCAGATGAAAGCCGCCTTAAATATACTTAAGAAATTGATAAAATAATATAGTGGGGAGCGTTTGTAGTAAGGAGGACATGCGTATGACAAATCCGGTGTTCACACCAATAAACTCTCTGAGACGAGGTAATCCAACTCAACGAGATGCTTATAAGGTATTGGAAAGTTTAGGCGTCATGCACGACTTTGCTACATATAACCCTATCCTATGTGGCACCATTCCAATTGGTATCAACGTAGATACATCAGACTTAGACATTATTATGGAAGTTCCTAAACATCAGTTTCAGGTCTTCGAAGAAAAATTACTCGAATATTATGCAGATAAAGAAGACTTTACGATCAAGAGGACCACGATCAGGGGACAATCTGTTATTAAAGCCAACTTCTGTTACCATGGGTTTGATTTTGAGCTTTTTGGTCAACCACAACCCGTTCAGCAACAGTATGCTTACTTACATATGGTTATTGAGCATCATATACTAAAGGAAGCACCAGAGTTGAAAAGTCAGATTATTAATCTTAAAAAGCAGGGGCTTAAAACAGAACCCGCTTTTTGTCAGGTCCTTGGACTAAGAGGAGACCCTTATGAAAGACTCATAGAGTATGGTAGGCAAAGAGGAATGATATAGGAACATACAGAGCTTTTTGAACCTCTCTATCTTAAGAGTGGCGTCTCCCTCCTGCGCTACTCGAGCTATGCTCAAAGGTTGCTTCGGAGGGGATCGCCACTTGTCAACATGAATCCGGTCATGTGCTCAATAAAATGATAGACCGAGGTGACAGCCTAACACTGTCATCTTATTTTGTATCTCCAAAGAGGTCTATTAAAAGTTGACAAAATTCTAGGAATATATTGAATTATGGCTGTATTATTGTATACTTGTATTACAACTTTTAAAGCGCTTACAAGTGTGAGTGCAGGCTAAAATGTAAAGGGGGAATTTTGATGTTGCTGACTAAGAAAAAAGGTAGCTATATCCTGATTTGTTTATTAATTCTGTCTCTGATGGCTGCATGCGGATCTGGTGAAACGGGTGGCAGTGGGGGTAACCAATTCATTACCATTGCCACAGCAACCACAGGGGGAACCTACTACCCGATTGGGGTCGGAATGGGTAATCTCTGGTCTGAGATGTTAGAGGAAGAAGGAATTAAAGCAACGGGGCAATCTTCTGCAGGTTCTGTTGAGAATATCGATCTTTTACGTAATGGGGAAGCAGAATTTGCCATTCTACAAGGGCTTATAGGCGCTCAAGCTTACACTGGTACGGGTAACTTTGAGGGAAATGCGTATGATGGATTACGTACGGTTTCTATGCTCTGGCCGAATGTTGAGCATTTTGTATTAATGGAAAGTGCGATTGAGACGGGAACGATCGCTGATATTGAGGGGGCTTCCTTCTCAGTCGGACCACAAGCCAGTGGTACCGAACAGTCCACACTCGTGATAATGGAAGCGCTAGGCTTAACGAAGGATGATATTAGTCCAGAGTATTTGGGTTATGATGATACGATCTCTGCTATGCGTGATGGACGTCTTGAAGGAGGATCATTACCAGCGGGTACACCTGTTGCGGCTATTACTGATATGTACGCAAGTGGTGTGGATGCATCCGTATTAAATGTGACAGATGAACAGATTGAAGCGGTAAATAATATCTATGATACCTGGTATAGATTCGATATACCAAGTGGTACATACCCAGGTGTAGAGGAAGAAATCCATACGATTGCTCAACCCAATTTACTTGCCGTCTCAGGGGACCTCGATGAAGAAACCGTGTATTTGTTGACAAAAACATTATATGAAAATCTTGATTATATCTACGAGGTTCATAATTCAGCCAAAAACATGACATTGGAAACAGCTTTAGACGGTTTACCCGCACCGCTACACATTGGTGCTTATAACTACTTCTCTGATCAAGGCCTAGATATACCAGACGAACTGGTACCGCCTGAAGCGGAGTAGTCAATAAGAGGGGATGGACAAGCGATGGCTTATCCATCTCCATCTTTATGCGCGATAACGATTTTGCTTGTTGAGAGGAGGTCACGATGATGAATAGTCAGAGAGATGGCGCTCAGGCTGACGTGCAGTTAGACAAAGAAGCGGGAGGGGGCATGCGTCACCTCACGGGTAAGCAGGGACATATGTTGGCTTTCATGGCTGTCGCATTATCAGTCTTCTCTATCTATGTCAATGCGTTTACGAACATTCAGGAGATTTATCGTAACGCTGCTTTCCTAGGTATGCTGTTCATGCTCACCTTTCTGCTTTATCCAGCAACCAAGAGAGGGTCAAGAGATAAGTTTAACATCTTTGATCTGGGATTATTAAGCTTAGGGCTTATTGGCGTAGGCTATATTTTATACTTTTATTCTACAATTCACGGTGAGCAGATGTCCCAGGGGATGACCAGAGACTATATTTTTGCAGTGATCACTATCCTACTCCTGATAGAAGCGGCACGGCGTTCAATCGGTTTTTTCATCCCTGTTCTTAGTGTCCTGGCCATACTATACGCGTTGTTTGGTCCTTATCTTCCAAGTATGTTTGCGCATGCAGGATTCTCGATTGAGAGACTATTGTATCGCATGTATATGACCACAGAAGGTGTCTTCGGGTTGACGCTTTCCATTGCCTCTACCTATATTGTGCTCTTTATTTTGTTCGGTGCTTTTTTAGGGGCGAGTGGGGCTTCAAGATTATTTAATGACTTAGCGATTGCCATTGCAGGACAAAGACGAGGAGGGCCTGCTCAAGTTGCCGTGTTATCTAGTTCTTTAACAGGGTCCTTGAATGGGAGTGCTGTCGCGAACGTAGCCACAACGGGGAGTTTTACCATCCCTTTAATGAAAGGCATTGGATTGAAACCTCGCTTTGCTGGTGCGGTAGAGGCAGCCGCTTCAACTGGGGGAATGATGATGCCTCCGATTATGGGGGCAGCCGCTTTTATTATGGCTGGATTTTTGGGTATATCGTACTTAGTTGTTATTTTAGCAGCGATTATTCCGACTATTCTGTACTACGTTTCCTTGATGATTAGTATTGACTTAGAAGCGAAGAAGCAAGGTCTGAAGGGTATGAGTAAGGAATCTATCCCTCAGGTATGGGAGGTCCTTAAGGAAAGGGGCATGCTTCTTCTCCCGATTATGATTGTCATTGGATCGCTTCTGATGGGGAGAACCCCGCTTTATGCTGGGTTTGCGGGTATCGTTTCAGTGATTGTCGCAAGTTGGTTAACCAAGAACAAAGACAATCGCATAACCTTATCGAAGGCGTGGCAAGCGTTAGTAGATGGAGCCAAAGGAACGATACAAGTTGGGATAGCCTGTGCCTCCATCGGTATTATCATTGCTGTCGTGACAATGACGGGATTAGGTTCAGCGATCGCTTATAATGTCTTGGCTCTCTCAGGTGGCGTCAAGTTTGTTATCCTCCTGCTCGTCATGCTCACCTGTATTGTCCTAAGTATGGGTTTACCGTCAACGGCGTTATACATCGTCGTTGCTGTGACAGCAGCACCAGCACTAATCGAAGCAGATATTCATCCTGTTGCTGCTCACTTCTTCGTTTTTTGGTTCGGCGTACTGTCTAATATTACACCGCCTGTGGCATTAGCGTCTTATACGGCGGCTGGTATAGCTGGAGCTGACGCCATGAAAACATCATGGACAGCACTAAGGTTAACGTTACCAGGTTTCATCATTCCGTTTATGATCGCTTATAATCCAGTGATGGTCATGCAGTCTGAATCAGGGGGTTCAGCTTCCCCAGTTGAAGTGATATTAACGCTTGTGACAGGGTTAATAGGGGTATTTGCCCTATGTGTTGCGGTCAATAATTACCTTTCTAGAACACTGTTCATCTATGAGAGAATCGGCTTTGCATCAGGGTCTTTTTTACTCATTAAACCAGGACTGATGACGGATATGACAGGTTTCGCTATCACAGGTGTGTTACTCCTTATTCACTGGATGAGCACAAAGCGAAAAACGGATATAGACGATAGCGCAATGACAACTGAAACGTCATCTTAAGTAGGGGGGCGAACAATGACATATGATTGTAAGGAAAAAGGTATCGCATCAAGTATATGAAGAGCTTGTCAAAATGATCAAAAATGGGACCCTGCCGCCAAATAGCAAACTCCCCTCTGAAATGGAATTGGCTAAGATGTTTGGGGTAAGCCGTTCACCTATCAGGGAGGCTCTGAGTGTATTAGCTGCCAGTGGTTTAATAGAATCACGGCAGGGCGGGGGCAGTTGGGTGAGAGAGATCAATCTTGTTAATATGCTTGAGAAAGTCACGTTTGAGATGGTTGAAATACAAGAAGTACACCAATTGCTAGAGATGCGCATGATCATCGAGACAGAAGCAGCAGCGCTAGCGGCACAACGCTATCAGGCGGAAGATTTATATCAACTTCAAAGTGCATTAGAGGCTTTTCGGCAAACGATTCACGATGAGCACAACATTGGCTATCATGCAGACTTTGAGTTTCATCGTGTCATCGTCAAAGCTTCGTATAATCCATTTTTGGTCCAAACCATAGATCATTTAGCAGACTTACATCGGAAAGCACTCAGCTTTTCCTTGAAGAAAAATCTTGGCATACCTAGAAAAAGAGAAGAAGTAGTCAAGGAACATGAAGCGATCTATGAAGCGATAAAAGAACGAGATACGGATAAAGCACGCAAAGCGATGAAGCATCATCTCACAGTGGTACGTCTCAAACTGGGGGATACGAGTATCTCTCAGTAAAGGAGTAGAAGCGAAGATATCAAGTACACACATAAAGTGTGTGTGTAAGTATATGGAGTGGTATTTTATGAAAGTGATTACAACAACGGTGATTAATGAGCTCCATTCCATTATATCGGAACCAGAGCGAGTATTAACGGATGAGGCAGACCGCTATAGCTACGCCTTTGATGCTTCATTCGGTGTATATCTGCCCGACGTCGTGGTTCAACCCAAGTCCGCGCAAGAAGTGGCTCAGGTTATGAAAATAGCAAATCAACACCTTATTCCCGTGTACCCCAGAGGACAAGGCACTAGTTTAAGCGGGGGGCCTCTACCGGTGAAAGGTGGCATTGTTCTTGATGTAGCGCAGTGGAATCAGACCTTAGACATTGACACTGACAATATGCTGGCTGTGGTCTCTCCCGGTGTGTTAACGGCTCATATTAATCAAGCGGCTCAAGAATATGGGTTGATGTACCCCCCAGATCCCTCTAGCTCCCATGTATCCACCATCGCAGGCAATCTTGCTGAAAATGCTGGAGGACCTAAGGGACTCAAGTATGGTGTGACCAAGGATTATGTCATAGGGCTAGAGGTTGTCACACCTGAGGGAGAGATTATTCGTACAGGCGGAAAAACAGTCAAAAATGTGACCGGCTACGATTTGACTAAACTTATCGTAGGTTCAGAAGGCACGCTAGGCGTGATCACAGAAGCGACTTTACGTTTGATGCCTCAACCTCCAGCTTCACAAACGCTGATGGCTATGTTTGAGGACATTGTCGATTCAGGAACTGCCATATCTAAAATTCTAAGTGCCGGTATCATCCCGGCCAAGATGGAGCTGATGGACCAGGCTTCTATTGTGGCTGTTGAGGAATATGAACCTCTGGGATTACCCACTGACGTTGAGGCACTGCTACTCATTGAATTAGATGGACACCCACAAGCGATTGCAGAGGAAATGACACAGGTACAAACCTTATGTCAGGAAGTGGGGGCACGACAAACAAAGATAGCAAACGATACAGAAGAAGCACAAGAATTGTGGCGGGCGAGAAAGCTCGTATCGCCAGCGATCGTACGTGTGAAACCGACCAAGATATCGGAGGATGCGACCGTGCCACGAAGTAAAATCCCCGATATGTTCCGGCGCTTAAAAGAAATCAAAGAGAAATACCAGGTAGACCTCGTTGTCTTTGGGCATGCGGGTGATGGTAATTTACACCCCAATATCATTGCCGATAAGAGAGATAATGAAGAGATGCAACGCGTTGAACAAGCGGTTGGCGAGATTTTTGAAGCGGCTGTTGCACTGGGTGGTACTTTATCAGGTGAGCATGGTATCGGAACGATGAAAGCCCCGTTTATGGAATTGGAGCTGGGAAAGGTAGGGTTGGACATGATGAAGAGAATTAAGCAAAGCTGGGACCCCAATAACATCTTAAACCCGGGTAAAATTTTTCCCGAACCGGGACAGAAATTAGTGTTGCGTGATGAATAATAAAACACACACAGAGACAGGGCATACATCACTCGCCTATGAAGAAACATTTGATTGCGTGCAGTGTGGCTACTGTCTGCCCGCATGTCCAACCTACCAAACGATGCGAAAAGAAACACACTCTCCGAGAGGTCGTATTAACCTGGTGAAGATGGCTGCAGAAGGTAAAGTCTCTCTTTCTCAGTTACAAGAACCGATTGATTTATGTTTAGGCTGCCGAGCTTGTGAGACAGCTTGTCCAACGAATGTTCAGTACGGTACGATATTAAACTCTGCCAAAGAGGCCATACAGAAGGAAAAGAATAAAAGTATGGGTGGTATGACAAAATGGTTAAGCCATGCAATGTTTAAGCAAGTCTTACCGAACGCTACTGCCATGGGCGTATTGAGAACAGGACTGTACGCCTACCAACGATTAGGGATACAGTCTCTAGCCCGTCAGACGGGTCTTTTACCAAAGATGTTGCCCGAAAGCCTCGCTACATTTGAACGTATCACACCACAGGTTGATACTGGGTCAAGCCCAGCAAAGCGACCAAAGAAACTCCACCCTAAAGGAAAAAGAGCGTATAAAGTGGGCTTTTTTACAGGATGTATCATGGATACCGTATTTACACAGATTAACACCTTAAGTATGAAGCTTTTGCAACAAGCGGGGTGTGAAGTGGAAGTGATACATGAACAAACGTGTTGCGGAGCCTTGCAACATCATAGTGGTGAGGGTGAACAAGCTAAAGCGTTAGCTAAAAGAAATATTGAGGCATTTGAGTCATATGATTTCGATTATATCGTGAACAGCATTGGAGGTTGCGGGGCGGCATTGGTTGAATATGATGAGTTGTTAAAAGATGAATCGGAATGGTGTGAGAGAGCGAAAGCGTTTGTAGACAAAAATGTCGACATCAGTGTGATTTTAGGTCAGCTCCGTTTGCCTTTTAAAAAGAGGATTAACAAGACCGTCACATACCAACCTTCGTGTCATATGTCCAACGTACAGAAGCGGGTCCAGGAACCGCTTCAATTATTGCAGTCCATCCCAGGCATACAGTACCAGGAAATGCCTGAGAAAGAGATGTGTTGCGGCTCAGCAGGCATTTATAATTTGATTCATTATGAGGCGGCGATGGATATTTTAGATGAAAAAATGAAAAATGTTCAGCAGTGCACGCCGAATATCATCGTAACCACCAATCCAGGCTGTCATTTACAAATGACATTAGGGGTCGAGCGTGATGACAAGTCTAAGGATATACAAGTCGTTCATCTTGTAGAGCTCCTAGCCGAGGCTTGTGATTTACACTAAGGGAACAAAAACAGTATTGAAACGGTCGAGATTTGACAGAGAAAGGAGTGGAGCCCTTTGAGTGATTTTATCATCATTGGTGGCGGCATCGTGGGTTTATCTGTCGGGATGGCCATCTATGAGAAATACCCGGAGGCGAAGGTGACGATCATTGAAAAAGAAAAACAATTAGGCTATCACCAAACAGGCCATAATAGTGGTGTCATCCATTCCGGAATATATTATCAGCCAGGAAGCCTTAAAGCGAAGTATGCTCGAAGAGGAAGTCAAGCGATGATTGAGTTTTGTCAACGGCACAAAATCGAACATGATATCTGCGGAAAAGTGATTGTGGCGACGAAAGAAGAAGAACTAAGCATCATGTCAGAGCTTTACGATAGAGGGCGTCAAAACGGTTTATCTATTGAAAAGATCGGGACAGAGGAATTGAAAGAGATTGAGCCTCATGTTAGAGGATTGGGAGCTATTCACGTCCCTACAGCAGGTATCGTCAATTATCAGCAAGTAGCAGAGGCGTATGCCCATATCATTAAGCAAAAAGGGGGCACAATTAGTCTAGGAGAGGAAGTGCAAAACATCGAGGAAACAGACCAAGACGTACACGTGGAAACGAAGCACACCTCTTATCGTACACATGTACTGATTAATTGTGCAGGCTTACAAAGTGATCGTATTGCCCAACTCACAGGAGTATCATTAGATGTAAAAATCATTCCTTTTAGAGGGGAATACTATAAATTAATACCTGAAAAGAGACATCTCGTTAAGAATCTCATATACCCTGTACCTAATCCAGACTTCCCGTTTCTCGGTGTGCATTTTACAAGGATGATCGGTGGAGAAGTAGAGGCCGGCCCTAACGCTGTCTTAAGCTTTAAGCGGGAGGGGTACAGAAAAACAGATATTGATCTTAGGGACCTAACCGATGTTCTCGGGTATAAGGGCTTCTGGAAGTTAGCCCGTAAGTATACGCGAGAAGGGTTAGAAGAGATGGTCCGTTCGTTTAGTAAGAAGAAGTTTGTGCAAAGCTTGCAGTCTTTGATACCTGAAATGACAGAAGAGGATCTCATATCAGGACCGAGTGGGGTTCGTGCACAAGCGCTCAAGAAGGATGGACAACTGGTAGATGACTTTCATATCGTTGAGGGTAAAAGAAGTATCCACGTGTGTAACGCCCCTTCACCGGCGGCAACCGCATCGTTAGAGATTGGAAAAGCAGTGGTACAAAAAATGCCTGCCCAACCGCATCTTAAGTCAGTATCTGCAAGCTAATGGCATACCACTATGACCTCTACGATTTCCTTTTTTCCTGCATCTTTTACTGCGTAAAGGATGCTCCGAAAAGAAATATCTCGCTTTTAAAAGGTGACCTAAATAAAACTAAAGGGTTATAAAATGATATAAAAAAAGAAGCGCAGACGTTGACCACCCTTCTTAAAAATATAGAAAGGGTGTCAGTATCTGCGCTTTTAGCTTTGCTTTCTTTAATTAATACTTGTTTCCTTAGTACCACCCTGTTCCTGTTCATGTGCCAACTGTTTGGCGACCTGCGGGGCTAACCATAGAGTAGGAAGTAGGATAATGGAAACAGGGACTGCTGTGACCACAATAAAGTTTTGTATGGCTGTAATACTGCCTTCGCCTAATAATAGTAGGGCTGCAGCAGCACTCCCCATTATGACTGCCCAAAACACACGAAGGCTGCTAGCGGGATCACCTTCTCCCGTCATCGCGACAGAAATGGTATAGGACATTGAGTCCGTTGTCGTAGCGACAAAGACGATCGTGACAATAAGAAAGGCCACAGACATCAGAAGTGGCATTGGCAACTGTTGCGTAATAGCCATCATGGTAGCCGGTAATCCACCATCCTCCAATGGACCTGATATCACACCATTGTTTTGCAGCTCAAAGTGTATCCCTGAGCCTCCCACAACTGTAAACCAGAAGTTTGTCACGATCGGTGCTATAATCGCAACAGCCAAGACTATTTCTCTTAATGTACGCCCTCTAGATATACGACTCACGAAAATAGCCATCATCGGAGCATAACCAATAAACCAACCCCAGAAGAATACGGTCCACCATCCTAGCCAATCAGGTGCTGCTCTATATAGACTAAGAGACAAGAAATTTTCAATATAAACGGCATATGAACCGATGAAGTTGTCAATGATGAATCGCCCCGGCCCAATGAACAAGATGAGCCCCACTAAGACGAGGGTTAAAATGATATTCCAACGACTTAGTAACTGAATGCCACGGTGAATACCTGTGACGGCTGATATGGAAGCGATGGTCACAAGCACTCCAATAATGATGATATGTGTGGTAAAGACGTTTGGAACGTCGAACAGAAACTCAAGACCATAAGCCGCTTGTAAACCTAGAAATCCAATTGGGCCAATCGTCCCCGCAGCTACAGCTATAATAGAAAAGGCGTCTACGAGCGTACCAACGACGCTTTTCTGAAGAATTTTATCCCCAAATATAGGGTGAAGTAACGTTCTAGGCTTTAAGGGTAACCCTTTGTGGTAATGTCCATACATCAATATAATCGTACTTAACGTGCCTAAAATGGCCCACGCTGAGAATCCCCAATCTAGGAAAGATTGAGCTAAGGCAGGCGCAATAGCCTCAGACGTTCCGCTTTCTATACCGGGGAACATAGGGGGAGTGGACATGAAGTGGTACATCGGCTCTGCTGCAGCCCAAAAGACACCACCACCAGCCAGTAAAGTACACATAATGATAGCAATCCATCTAAAAGTGCTGATTTCCGGTTTGTCTATGTTGCCTAAGCGTACCTTCCCTAAGCGGGAGAAAGCAAGCACGATGGCAATGATGAAGGTGGCTAGCATGAGAACCTGCCAGAAAGCACCAAAATAAGAAACCGAGAAAGCAAAAGATTCATCGACCCATTGAGAGACGAGCTGTGTGTCACTGTTGATAAAAGAAAGTATGACAAACAGGAACAGTAGCCCGCCACTAATAATAAACACAGGCCAATCTAATTTTTGAGTTAACTTCACAAATGAAACCTCCTAAGCATGAGTTGAGCGCATATCTCTAAGGTTGTGTCTACTCCTAGTGTGTTCATAAAGGTACATTGTTATAAATATACGACTTCACCGATAGGATGTAGACCTACCTGAAGACAATAAGCATCAATTATAACATTTGAACCAGCGTGGCAAAATCACTAATTTGTGGGCACCAGTCGTCTGATAAGGCTATATTGTAAAAAACTGTCCTCAGACCTCATGACCTCATGACATTCAAACAAGACATATAGGGGCCATTCGTATTTACAAGGCGTTCCGTATGCACGTGTCCGAGTAAGGAAATAATGATAATAACGATCGTGAACAAACATAAAAGGAGGACAATGGACATGTGTTTTGTCAGTGAGATGGGGGTCACCATACGTCCCGAGTATGCCGATGAATTCAAAGAAAGCTATGAAAAGGTGATGGAGGTTGCGGCTTCTCAGCCAGGTTTTATTAGCTTAAAAGCATTGAATGTGCTTAACGATCAAGCGTCTATACGTTATGATAATTATGCCAAGTTTTCAACTTTAGAAGAAATGGATCAGTGGGCACGGGAGGGCTACCATAAACAGCTTCAGGAAGAGGGTAAAATGAAATACTTTTCATCCTTCTACATACGGCGTGGCAAAGCACTCCATCATGGAGAGCAAGCGGAAGGAAAGGTCCTCCTTGAGACGAGCATTGTTCCCCATTCAATTACGAACGAGTCGGACCACGCATTAGAGCAGAAGTTATTAGCTGAACTTGAAAGAGAATCCGCTCAGCATCCAAATATGCTACCTTACGAAACAGGAAACGAAACACTTGACCAACCTTTTCTACTTACGAAGGTGAGCTACTCCGCACCGCAAAAAGAACAGAGCCAATACGTTGTTCTCACATACTGGCCTCATACGGCAGCATGCGCTGAGTGGGAGCATTCACAGCTTCACAAAAAGCTACAGGATACGGCAACGGTGACTCACAATCGTTTCTTAATACTTGAAAAGAAAGATATACCGAGGGGATGCCCCGTACATTAAACCTTTGTCACATTTAATACGCTCAAATTAAGAAAGGATGGTGATGCTCTCACCATCCTTTTTTATTTGCCTGTTGTTAATTAACTTTGTTTCGTCTGTGGAGACTTCTTCTTAAGTCTCCTAGCAAATAGGACAAGGATGACGGGAAGGGCGATCCCCATCAAGATATTAAGCGGAATATACGTTTCGAACATAAACTCTGTCAGCTCCATGAAGTCACGAATGAATAGCAAAGCGCCTACTGCGATCAACCAGGCGAAGGGAATGATTAATGAGCGATAAGATCTAAGATTAAAGGCCTGAGCTGTTCCTAGGATTAACCCATAGTAAAAAACGGACACGCGTACCATCAGTCCTACGGTCCAAAATATAGCGGCTATGGCATCAAAACGATTAATGATTTCACCTGCGTTAATATAACGAACAGCTGAAAAAGTTGGAAAAGGAAGTCTCGCTGCCTCTTGTGGTCCAAACATGGCAATCGGGCCTGTTATAGGTCCTAAAAAGAAAATGAGGACAATCACCGCTGCGAATATGTTTGTTTTTAATATTTTTTGAGGACGTTGAACATAAGGGAGAATCATGCCTAAAATCACAAATTCTCCAAACCAAGCCATGACAGAGATGGCACCGACCCCTATAGGGGGAAATCCTTGACCAAAAACGGGTAGAAGATTGGAATAATCTTTATTGCCCATTGTTAACAAAACGACAATAATGGCAATAAACACGATAATGGGGAGAACGATCTGATTGGTTCTAGCCAGGGTCTCTAAGCCAATAAAGACAAGATATGTTGTAAGCAAAACAATGACAAGTGTAAATGCCCATAAAGGTGTCTCAAACATCATCATCCTATAAGCTTCCCCAAATAACCGTACACCTAAGATGACCATGATATAGAAGTAGACAAGGTACAAAACGCCAATGAATTTACCTAGCGTACCGAAATGTTTAAACAGAATTTCTATTAAGGTCACTCCAGGAAAATGTTGAGACAATTTAGTAATAGCGACCACACCAATCAAACCTAAAATGGTGCCTAAAATGGCAGCAATCCACCCGTCTTGTTGACTTTGATTAATCACAACCGTCAATAATATTAAGTGTCCTATTATGGTTAGAGATGTGACGGCTAACATACCTGTTTGTATATTGCTAATTCTACCCTTTTCAATCATGTTAGGTCCTCCAATTGAGAATCTTTATGTCCATGGGATTAGGATGTGCAGGATCTTGGCAATAGATACAATTTCTATACCGTATATCACCATGACGATACCTAAGTAAGCCAGGGTGGTCATAATAGCTTGTAAAACGAACACTTTTTTATCCCGTTGATGATCTAGCGCGTATATCTGATAAGCAAGGGATGCTGCCAAGAGTACGAGAAACAGTATCGCAAGGAAAAGCTTCATTAACATTACCTACTTTCGTTCGCTTTTGACGGGTCATAAATGAGCCCAATTTCATCAATGTTAGCATCGATATTTAAATGCACCCTTAATTCTTTTAAAAGTCCCTCTCGCCAATGGGGTTCCAATTCCCTCCACACTTCTGGATCGTGCTGATAAATACTTCGCCCAAAACCAAAAGGATCAGCCTGCCACTCTTTTTGCACCTTTTGTAGTACTGCCGTAATCTCTCTCTCCACATCCTGTTCAATCTGTTGTCGAAGATCTGCAAGTCGTTCAGTGGTTAAGACCTCCCCAGGGCACGTGATGTCTCGTATATTACCTTCGAAGGTGATATTTACTTCCATTTCAAGGCCGTTAGAGTGATAAATGGGTTTTTTTTCTGTGCGTACCTCCGAAACTTCAATGGTAAGTGTACCTTCATCAGAATTGGAGCATGGTGTAGTGAGGACCGCCTTATCAATATCTCCAGCAATCCATGCAAGCGCACGAGTTTCATCTTGGTCTAACCACCCTATTAGTCGATTGTCCTTAAATACAGCGGAACCGCCTAGGTTGAGCCCAACCGATTCCATATTACGATCAAGCGCTTCTTCGTTTGGGTGGTTGTCCTTTTTAATATCTTCTGTCTCACGGGATAACTGAACAATATCTGTGTTATCCTCAGTCGTTAAGCTAATTTGGCCTGATATCGGATCCATTGTGTCATTGGATAGTGCGTGTGCGAATTTAGCAGCATCGCGAACGACTGGGTTAGTGGTTAACCGAGAGTACTCTGTTATAGTGAAAATCTCTGCCCCAAGGCTATTCTCCAACATGGGTACTGTGGTCAGTATATCCCTCGCTCTACCTTGAGTAAAAAGCATCCTCGTGTTCAATCTAAACTCATCATGACGTCTGAGTATATCAAGTATAGGCTCTATATTATTTTCAGCAACGGTGTTTCCAATCACGATGACTTGCAAGTGACCAAAATACTTACGTTTAGCGAATACTGTGCTAAGTTTATCGAGCGCATCATAGATACTTGCCCCTTGTGAACTGGCAACGATATAAGGTTTTTTTTCCTGGCTGTCACCATCAGAGATCTGAGAATGATATAAAGCATCAGGTACAATCGTAAAAATGGTGATTTCATATTGCCCATCTTCAGTTCTGTCTATCCCCATGGCATTAATGACGGTTAACTTATTCACATCATGGTTGCTCCAGCACCCGCTCAAAAACATGATGAGTGCTGTAAGACATAACAGGCTCGCTATTCTTTTATAAGCGCTTCGTGTTAAGTAAACGTTCATATTAATGTCCCTCCTCAGGGTTTTTAGGAGGTGTTGTCTTCGAGGCGTTAGCTCTTTTCGTCCCCCCATTAGAGACACCTGGTAACCTTGTATTAATCGCCCATTTTGGTGCGCGTACAAATAAGTCTTTCCAACCCTCTTTTCGTGTTGGACTTAAAGGTGTCATGTAAGGAGTCCCAAACGAACGTAAACTGATCAAATGAATCAAGATAAATAGCCATGCGACCAATATGCCCATAAAACCAAATACACTTGCAACCAAAATAAAAGGGATATTCAAAAAGCGAATGCTCTGTCTAAACGTGTAGTTAGGTAAAATATAAAATGTTATACCGGCAACTCCGACGACAACGACAGTGAGAGGTCCAACTAGCCCGCCGTATATACCGGCAAAGCCAATTAAAACGAGACCAATAATAGGACCAAGCGTATTGCCAATAGAAGCGGGCATGCGTGTACCTGCTGAACGTATGAGCTCGAAAGTCAATATCATAAAGAATGTTTCGACTGATACAGGATAAGGGAGGTCTATTCGCCTGGCTGCGATTTGTAATAAGAAAGGGGTCTGCAACAAGTCTTGATGTACGGCTATAAGGGCAATATAAAATGCAGGTATTGAGACAGCAACAAACAGCCCTAGGATTCGGAGCAGCCTCATGCACGTACTAGAGAAGGATTGATTGTAGTAATCTTGGCTCGTTGAGAAGAATTCAAAAAACACAGTAGGGCCCATAATTGTAAATGGAGAGCCATCCGTCATAATGGCCACTTTCCCTTCTAAGAGCGAGGACACAACACTGTCTGGACGCTCAGTGTTCATCATTGTAGGAAAAGGAGAAAAAGGATGGTCTTGTATCATTTCTTCTATCTCGCGACTGCTCACGACACCATCAACATCTATTGACTCTAATCTCTTCCGTACTTCATTTACAATGTCAGACTTTGCTGTCCCCTCAAGGTACACAATAGCCAACGTCGTTTGAGTGTCCCGACCAATGGAGAGATATTGTACCTTTAATTGAGGTGATTTTAATTTTTTGCGAACCAGCATCAGGTTCGTATGTATATTCTCGACAAAACCTTCTCTTGGCCCCCGAACCATTTGTTCAGCCTGAGGCTCTGTAATCAGACGTCCTTCCATTTTTTCGGTCTGAAAATAACAGGTTAAATTAAATTCAGGTAGCATAAGAACGGTGTGCCCTATAAATAAGGCCTGCACGACGTTATTCACATAAGCTTGGTTATCATGACTGTCTAGAAAGGTGACAGCAAATTGGGTGGACAAAGCGTCACGAATATCAGTTTCCTGACTTTGATTCTGACTGATAAGAGGTAGGTAGCGTTGAATCTCTCTTACCAAAGCATCATCTACCAACTCTGGGATATAGACTAAGTACCCCATGTCTGTTTGAAACTTAATGGATTGAAAGATAACATCATCATTCGGTTCAAGCGCTTGTTTTATTTGGTTTAGGGCTTCAAAACGACTCACTATCCTGCACCTCCTTTCCCATATGGTTTCCCAGGCTTTTTGAAATATGTAACCCTAATCAAATTAACTTTTGAGCTATCCGCGAAATTTTTTATTGTGAAGTCAAGTTTAAAATATTACCATACTTGGGTACCGACTATACAAGATTACAGTGACCGAATGATCCTATGAATCCCATATAAGGAGGTTGATATGATGAACCGTGAACCACAAGAGGTCCAGTCTGCGGAGGTACATGAGAAGGAAACGATAGGGCAGAAAGGACATGACTTTCAAACAGGTCAGAAAGCGCCTTGGTACAAACGAGGCTGGGTATGGGTGTCCTTAACCATTGCGACTGTGACGATTGTGGCTATGCTCATCGGATTCTCATGGGTGGCCAATGAAATAAGTGACGTTAGCCAAGCGATTGGAGAAAATACAGATGCCGTTGAAGAGCAAAATCAGATACTCACTCAAATTGAGAAAAACCTTAACGCTTTAACCACAGTGATTAAAGAAACACTCCGAGACATGACGAGTATGATTGAGCGTAGCTAGTATCGTAAGACAAAAATAGCCACTGCCCTGTGCAGTGGCTTAAATAAATTTAGTTTGCTAATCATGGCAATAGTGCTAAACGAGTGTGCGTTTCTTCTTGTTAACCCTTTTGAAGCCACTTTCTCGTGGCATTGATTTCCCCCCCCACTAATAAAATCATACCTGAGAGAAAAAACCACAGCAATAACCCTACAATACCACCAAGGCTGCCATACATAGCAGTAAAATTACCGAAATTGTTAATATAAAATGAAAAAGCGAGAGAAGTAAGTTGCCACCCCATTGTGGCCATAAGCGCACCCACCCAAACATCCCGCACTTTTAGCTTAAGATTTGGCGCAAAGTAATATAAACAACAAAAGATTAAAAATAAGACACCAAAACTGACACTCAAACGAAAGACGTCCCAAATGAACAAAAAGTCTTCAGGTAGCAAGATATATTGAGAAAGAAACACACCAAGCATCTTACCAAACACAGGAAGTAGTAAAGCAATGACAATAACAACCATCAACGATATAGTCAATAAGATGGCGACTAAGCGCCCGTGAATGAAAGAACGACTATCTTCAACTTCATAAGCGTGATTCAATGCGCGCATCACAGCGTGACTAGCGTTTGACGCTGACCATAGGGCAATGAAAAAGCTGATGGATAGAACGCCGCCTCTTTGAACTTCCAAAATGCTCACAACATTACGTTCAATGACGCCCATGCCCTGCTCAGGTACATACTGACTGAAGAACCTTAAAACATCAGCCGTTGAGATCGGAATATAGGCCAGTAAAGCAAAGGTGAAGATTAAAAAAGGAAAAAGTGCCAATAAGAAATAGAAAGATAATTGAGCAGCCAAATCAGGAACATCATGTGAGAGTGTACGTTGTATTAGTGCTTTAATAAATATCTTTATATAAGCAAAATTCATGACAGTACCCCTTAAAAACTTTATACTAGTTTTATACATATTGACTTACGTTATGACAAGTTAAATTGGTCTATTTATAAAGCTTAACAGTGTGAACGTCTATTTTAAAGGGAGGGATTATCGTGCATATACAAGAGCTAACAACGATAGATGAGTGGACTGATCTTTTAAAGACATCACACGATAAGAAAGTGTGGGTATTCAAACATAGTACCACCTGTCCCATTAGTGCCGAAGCGTGGAGTCAATACCAAAAGTATATCCAACAAGACACTAGTGATGACATCGTCTATACTTATGTGAAGGTAATTGAATCTAGACCTGTCTCCAACCAGGTTGCTGAGGGCCTGGGTGTCGAACACGCCTCGCCTCAAGCTATTTTAGTCAAATCTGAGAAAGCAGTATGGCACGATTCGCATTGGAATATCACTGAAAAAGCACTTGATACTGCAGTCCAACAAGCTCGTTAATCAGCTTTTAACAACTCAGATATATCAGTGATCCTGCCTTTACAGAAAGTCAAAAAAATGATATATTACGTAAGATGAACAAAGGAGGAACCTGACATGCGTGTAAATGTTACTTTAGCTTGTACTGAAACAGGAGATAAAAACTATATTACAACGAAGAACAAGAGAGAAAATCCAGAGCGTATTGAGCTCAAAAAATATAGCCCTAGACTGAAGAGACACACGCTTCACCGCGAAACGAAATAATTGGGCTACACCAACCCGCTTATACAAGCGGGTTTTTATATATGTAAACATATAAACAAAAAAGTAAACAAATGGAACTTATTGAAAGTGCAACAATCTGTGACTTTGTTTGTGGGCTTTTAAACGTTACTATATATTACCATTCCCACTTCCCCCAAGGAATATCGTTGATTGACGAATTTTTAAATAGAAGAAAAAGGTGATCACACAATGCAGCGTTATAGTGACATGACTAAGGATGAATTATATGCCGAAATGCAACGCCTGATTGGCGAGGCTAGGAAAAAAGAACAAGCCGGATTTATCTCTGAAGCGAACATTCTTGAGCAGAAGTACTACATGGCTAAATCCTATCTATTGCCACCAGAAGAGATTCACAAGGGTCAATCCTATGGGGTGGCAGGAGAAAAAGGTGTTTTTACCGTTCGTTATCTTAACGGTGTATTTGCTTGGGGAACGTTGGAAGGCGATGAGGAAGAAGTAGGGTTTCCTATCGGACGGTTAGAACCTCTAAATTGCCAAAGCTAGGTCATAAACACCATTGAGATAAACTTCTTAGAAAAGACAAGAAATAGAACAAACAAGAATGGAACATCACATGCGAGGCGAGACAAGGGAGGATGAATAATGAAGGTTGCGATTTTAGGTGGAAGTGGATTTATAGGCCAACATCTTTGCCAACATTTATTAGACGAAGGTCATGAAGTACAGGTATGGACGAGGGAACCACAGGATCTGGATATATCTGGTGTCCAGGCAGTCAAATGGCCGCTAGATGAAGCAAAAAAGCACCTTGATGTTGATGCGATTGTGAATCTAGCAGGAGAGACCATTAATCAACGTTGGACACCTGAAGCAAAGGAACGTATTTTGCATAGTCGAGTCGATACCACCTATCACATCATAGAGCTGATTAAGAGAAAGAAGATTGCACCGAAAGTGTTAGTCAATGGTTCTGCCATTGGCTATTACGGCACATCTCATTCCAAGACATTCACGGAAGAGGACGGTTCTCAAAGCGATTTCCTATCCCAGGTCAGCACAGCTTGGGAAAAGGCTGCTGAACAAGTCACCATGCTCGGTGTGAGATTGGTTAAATTACGACTCGGTCTCGTCTTAAGCCAAAAAGGCGGGGCACTATCTAAAATGATGCTGCCTATGAAATTATACGTCGGAGGAAACGTAGGAACGGGTCGACAATGGGTATCTTGGGTTCACATCCAAGATGTGGTACGAATCATGGCATTGACCGTTGAGGATGAAACCGTTGAAGGGGTATGGAATGTCACAGCACCTAAACCGGTGAGAATGAAAGAGTTGACGCAGACCTTGGCCAAAGCGTTAAATAAACCGCACTGGCTACCTGTTCCTTCCTTTATGTTACAACTGTTGCTAGGGGAAATGTCCGACCTTATCCTTAAGGGACAAAAAGTATTGCCAGCAAAATTACAAGCCAAGGGATATACCTTTAAGTACCCCGATCTCCAAAGTGCGTTATTAAGTGTGGAAAGTCCAAAACATAGTCAACAAAATGACCCGAAAGACATTAACGACCATGAGAACGAATAAAGCCTCGTATTCAATCCCACTGATGATAGAAAAATAGCAAAATAAAGTAAGAAATGTCCTTTCACATCCTTGAGAGGGTTTGCTATACTCAAAGGAACAAGGAGGAGAGGTCCAATGTCTGTCATGTTTTCTAGCCCAGGATTTATTGCTATGCTTTTCATAGGGATTATCCTTATTGGTGTACTCCTAGGTTCTATCGGCTGGGCGATATATCATATTGCTAGCGGTAAATTCCACGAAGAGTATGAAATAGCAACTAAAAAGGCAAAAGGAAAAGAAAGCATTATAAATTCTTAAAGTCGTTATGACCATTTATAGAGAGATCCTTTATGTCCTTAAGTCATCATGCCGCTTGCTCAATGAACATAGAGACGAATGGAGCAAGTGAAGTTATGAACGTATAACAAAACAAACCACCGTTATGACGGTGGTTTGTCGTGCTTAATAAGAATTCCACTTTTCCTAAACAAGGGAAGAAAGCATTACCCTTCCTCTGTCTTGCTAGTCGTAATGGCTGCTCCAAAGAAATAAACGATAAAGCCTAATACCACGCCTATTGGTACAGCGGAACCGAAATCGTATTCATATCCCTCGATACTGGCGATAACAAAGCCAACAACCATCGTCAAAACAATAGCAAAAATCAGGGACATCACAAGCGACATGATCTTATTCATACTTTACACCTCGAATGCCTTCACGTTGTATTTACTCATATTCATTGTAAATAAAGCGTGGACAAAACTCAAGTGGTAACATGGTAAAAAAGCGAAGGAGGGGCATAAACTTGTATACTATCTTTATCGAATACAAAATTGACCCTAATCATTTGAAAACCTATTATAATATCCATCAACATTTACAAGATACAATAAAAAAATATGATATTCAGCAATACAAATGGCAAAAAGCAGTTGATCAGCCTTATTTGTTTGTTGAGAGCATGCAAGTATCTTCATTGACGATGTATCATCAATGGAAGGAGCAACAAACTTCTGATTCTCCTCACTTTCCATGGCGGAACATCTTTTCGTACATATCAGGCGGTTCTAAAAAATTTAACATGTGGGCTTTTGAGAATGTTACCCTTCAAGATATGATCTAATGGCATCATATTGATCTCACAGATACGCAACCATAAACTTTGACGTGTTGACAATTGCGTCCCTAAAGTTAAAGTTATAAATGGGGAGAGGAGAAAACCATGGTTGATACACGAAAAACAGAAGACATAGTCACTGATCGTGCTTTAGATCAATTTCCTATTCAAAAATTCCAGCAAGATTTGTTATATTGGTTTGAACGCAACATGCGAGACTTACCGTGGCGTCAAGATAAAGACCCTTACAAGGTTTGGGTATCGGAAATAATGCTCCAACAAACTCAAGTGGATACGGTGATCCCCTATTATGAAAATTTCATGTCAGCGTTCCCCACGCTCGAAAGCTTAGCGAATGCTGAAGAAAAAGATGTCCTTAAGCAATGGGAAGGACTCGGTTATTATTCACGGGCGAGGAACTTACAAACGGCCGTGAGAGAAGTGAAGGAAACGTATGGGGGACAAGTCCCTGATGACCCCAAAGAGATCGCAAAATTAAAGGGCGTAGGTCCTTACACCGCAGGCGCGATTCTAAGTATAGCTTACGATAAAAAGGAACCTGCGGTAGATGGCAATGTCATGCGAGTCTTATCGCGTATATTGGCCATTGAGGATGATATTGCCAAGGTGCGTACGAGAAAACGATTTGAAAGTATCGTCCGTCAATTAATACCAGAAGGTCATGCTTCTTACTTCAACCAAGGCATGATGGAGTTAGGGGCTTTAGTGTGTACGCCTAAATCACCACAATGCTTAACCTGCCCAGTCCGAGCACATTGTCGAGCGCAGGAACAGGGTATCGAGCATACATTACCGGTTAAAGCAAAGAAGAAAAAACCAAAACGAGTAACCTTAGTGGCGGCGCTGGTCACATCAGGTGATAAAGTACTCATTCGTCAACGCCCACAGGAAGGGTTGTTAGCAAGGCTTTTTGAGTTCCCAAACACGGAGAGGACGAGTGAGTCTGCTGAGGAAGATATAAGCAAGTATCTCTTTGAACAATATGGACTGACTTGTTTAACACAAAAGAAGGGTCATTCTGTCCAACATACGTTTACGCATTTGATCTGGGACATAGACGTATACCATCTGGTACTTACTCATGATCAACTTGCGGAGCATCCTTTGCCAGAGGGAACACTATGGGCTCCCTTGTCAGACCTTGATACGTATGCCTTTCCGGTTTCGCATCAAAAAATGAGGAACCAACTCAACATTTAAATGATACTTACAAACGAGATGATCATTTAGCAACCTCTTTTTAAGACATAGTCAGACCTAGAAAAATCCACAGGTTGCGCCTTATTTAAAAAAGCGCAACCTGTGGAGAGTGAACAAAGGTTAGAATTTACTCTTTTGAAATAACGATAAAATCGTTAGAAAATAGTGTCGTTATGTAAAACGGTGTACCTGACATATGCAAAAGTTTTTAAATATCTCAATTGCTTAACTTAAGTATATAGGAAATTAGTTCTAGTGTAAAGGGAGTGTATGAAGTTGACAAAAAAAGTTGCTTTAGTAACGGGTGGAAGTCGGGGGATAGGTAAAACAATTGCTTTAGCCCTAGCAGACCGTGGGTACAACATCATCATTAATTATCTCCGCAATAAAAAAGCAGCCGAAGAAACACAACAGGAATTAGCAGCTAAGGGAGTAGAGACCCTTGTTGTAAAGTGTAACGTAGGTGACGTTAGCAAAATTAAACAGATGTTTAAAGCTATCGATGATCGTTTTGGGCGCTTAGATATCTTGGTTAACAATGCAGCTTCTGGTGTATTACGCCCAGTTATGGAGCTTGAAGAAAACCACTGGGATTGGACGATGAACATTAATGCGAAATCCTTATTATTTGCAGCCCAAGAAGCGGCTAAATTAATGGAAAAAAACGGTGGGGGTCGTATCGTTAGCCTTAGTAGTATCGGTTCCATTCGCGTCCTTGAGAATTACACGACTGTGGGCGTCTCAAAAGCGGCTCTTGAAGCCCTTACACGTTACCTTAGTGTGGAATTAGCATCGAGAAATATTGTGGTCAATGCAGTCTCTGGCGGTGCTGTTGATACTGACGCATTAAAGCATTTTCCAAATAGGGAAGACATCCTGGCAGAAGCGCAGGAGAAAACACCTGCGGGACGAATGGTTGAACCAGATGATTTAGCTAAAGCGGCCATCTTTTTACTGTCGGATGACGCTCATATGATTAGGGGACAGACCCTCATTGTTGATGGCGGTATGTCGTTACTCACTTAAAAAATTGTGCATAAATCAAAGCCACTTAGTCCACCATAAGGCATGTGGAGGTGATAAGAGTGGCACAACAAAGAAACCAAAACCAAACTCAATCTGGTACTAACATCCAAAAAGTAAGACAACAAAACCAACAGTCTGCACAAGGTCAAGCTCAAAACACTGAGTTTGCAAGTGAGACTAACGCTGCACAAGTGAGACAACAAAACCAACAGTCTGCAGCAAGCCAAGGAGCTCAAGCGCGTCCAGCTAGCCAAGTAAACCCAGCTCAAAACGCTGAGTTTGCAAGCGAAACTAACGCTGCACAAGTGAGACAACAAAACCAACAATCTGCAGCTAGAAAAGGCCAACGCCAACAGTAATTGTCGTATAGCAGCTAACTTTTCTTTTTAATGGGGAGTGATCAATGATCACTCCCTTTTTATTGGTCTTAAATCCATCATGTTAAACAATAAACGTTTGTAAAAGGAAGACAGTTAAAACAGCAGTGAATAATGGAACAAAGATGCTTTTCCACATCCAAGCACAGCCAAAGGCTACCACAGCGCCAATCAATCCAATCCATTTATGTTCGGTATCCACTTCTAGAACACCTGGAAAAATAAGAGCGCCTAACGCTGCGTATGGAATGTATTGCAGCCATCTTTCTAATAATGGAGGAAACGCAATATCCTTTGTTAAAACCATAGGTAACATACGTGGAATGTACGTCACTATAAACATCCCAAAAATCACCCATATCATGCCACTTCCTCCTTCTCTAAATTATACACTTGTAACTTAAGCCCAAATGTTGCCGCAAAGACGGTAGAGATGACGATGGACCAGCCATCAGATAAAGCTGGAATCATGTAGTACAAACCCGTACAGGTTAAAGCGCTCAACCCAGCGATATAAGCATGGTGCCTCGATGATTTAATAGCAGGTGTGAGTAGAGCAATGAACATAGCATAAAGCGCAATGCCTAAACTATTTGTAATGGAAGCTGGGATAAACTCACCAAAAACAGCGCCAACGATAGTGCCCATAAGCCAGCTGAGATAGGCGACGAGTGCAACCCCAGCAAAATAACTCCCTTGAATGCTCGGCTGTTCTTTTCCCAACGTTGCAACGGCAAATGTTTCATCCGTTATGCCAAATGACAAGGCAGCAGCCGATTTTTTACTCGCTTTTATTTTTCTTGCCAAAGTTGTACTCATTAGTAAATGGCGAAGATTCAGTATAAAGGTGGCAAATATAATCTCGAAAGCACTAGCAACACCTATTAAATTTAAAGCGATAAATTGGCTGGCACCAGCAAACACCCACATCGACATAGCTGTTGTTTCAAATATGGAAAGCCCGCCCGATGTACTGAGCACACCAAATGTAATTGAAATTGAAAAATATCCTACGCTGATAGGAATGGCATGCTTTACCCCAAGTAGAAACTGTTCCTGATTCGTCGAAGGCGACTCAGTCATTCGAGTTCCCCCTTTTCTTTGCGAAGTTGTGCGATATATTATACAATAATATCACTATATTGTACACAAAAAAGGATGATGGATGTGAATATAACGAAACGAATAGGAACCAACTTGAAGCAAATACGTGTGGCAAGGCAATTAAGCTTGGACAGAATGGCACAAAAAACAGGTGTAAGTAAAGCTATGTTAGGGCAGATTGAAAGAGGAGAAACCAATCCGACTGTATCCACCTTGTGGAAAATAGCAAACGGTCTTCGAATATCCTTTAGCTCACTAATCAAAGAATCTGAACCCAGTGTTCAGATCGTAAAAACGGAAGAATTGACACCGATCCAGGAACAAAATGGAGCGTATCAAGTCTTCCCATTGTTCCCTTTCCATGCGGATAAAGGATTTGAATGTTTTATTATACGCCTTGCCCCCGGATGTGTCCACGCCTCTGACCCTCACCACGATGGTGTCACAGAATATATAACAGTGATGGAGGGTGCACTAAATCTCAGTGTTGGAAGTCAGACGTATCAAGTGAGTGAAGGTCAGGCTATCAGTTTCACCGCCAACGTCGTTCATACTTATAAGAACACGCATGACACCCAAGCGACCAAGCTACATTTAATGATTTCATATCCGGATTGAGCGTTATAATTGAACGCTTTTCTGTACTGTACTAAAATGATTAGAAGTTTGTCCATGAAAAGAGTATAATAAAATAATAATCATTTTATTGTGTGGGATCACAGTAGATGTAATAAAAGAGAAGGGAGAGTCACATGGTATATCCTCGTCCGGGCCAAGATATCGTAATTAAAAGCTACAAACATAATGGCTCTTTGCATCGTATCTGGAGTAGTTCCACCGTACTTCAGAGGGGGGCGTCAAGCTGGATCGTTGGGAATGATCGGATACTCGTCAAAGAAGCAGACGGTAACGAGTGGCGTACCAAAGAACCAGCTATATGTACATTTGGTAAGGGGCAATGGTTTAACTCCATTGGCATGTTAAGGGAAGACGGTGTACATTATTATTGCAATATTGGCTCTCCATACCGTTGGCATAATCAAGCGCTTCAATACATAGATTATGATTTAGACGTCAAAGTTTTTCCTGATATGACATACATCATTTTAGACGAAGATGAGTATGCCTTACATCGAAAGCAGATGAACTATTCAGATACGATTATGTATGAAATTCAAAGAGGGTTAGACGAGCTGTTATCTCTTATTCATCAGAAAAAGGGGCCTTTTGAAGCGGATTATGTGGAGCGTTGGTATGAACGTTACTTGCAATACAAATAGAGCTTAACATAAGGGGAATTTAAAATTGGACAGTATTAAGCAATATTTCCACTTTGTTCGTCCTTATTGGAAAATGATAAG
Organism: Caldalkalibacillus salinus; assembly: GCF_016745835.1. Classification (NCBI taxonomy): domain Bacteria; kingdom Bacillati; phylum Bacillota; class Bacilli; order Caryophanales; family Bacillaceae; genus Caldalkalibacillus; species Caldalkalibacillus salinus. The sequence goes on from NZ_JAERVL010000024.1 coordinate 104,526, forward strand.
TGCTACCATTGGGATCGGTATACTCAAATTTGGTTTACCTCTTATACTTCCATTGCTATTGGCATATGTTGTTGACGAACTCATTATTAATCATGACTTAACTCAAGAGGAAAAGCTGAGACAGCTTGCGATGATGATGGCGGCTGCCTTTTTTATCTTCACTTTTATCCGTTACCCTGTTGAATACTACAGGCAATATTTTGCCCAATGGGTCGGTAATAAAATTCTTTTTGATATCAGAGATCGTTTATTTGATCACTTACAGAAATTATCAATCCGTTACTACCACAATCACAAAGCAGGAGAAGTGATTTCACGGGTCATTCACGACGTAGAACAAACGAAGAACTTTGTGATGACTGGTCTCATGAATCTGTGGCTTGACCTGGTTACGCTCATGATTGCCATTGTACTTATGATGGTATTCTTAGACTTTTGGTTAACGATTGTGGCCATTGCGGTGCTCCCTTTATACGGTATCTCAGTCAAATATTTTTATCAACGGTTAAGAGCTCTAACGAGGGAGAGATCTCAAGCACTTGCAGAAATGCAGGGACACCTACACGAACGTGTACAAGGGATGCCCGTCGTCCAAAGCTTCGCGATTGAGTCGCATGAACAACAACAGTTTGAGAACAAAAATCGTCATTTCCTACATAAAGCGCTGAGCCATACTCGCTGGAATGCTAAGACCTTTGCTGTCGTGAATACCATTACTGACATTGCCCCATTGTTAGTCATTTCTTACGGTGGGTACCAGGCCATTGTGGGCACGATATCTCCAGGTGAGCTAAGTGCATTCGTATTGTATTTAGAGCGTATATACGGACCATTACGTCGTTTGGTTAACTCATCGACCATTCTCACCCAAGCGATTGCTTCAATGGATAGGGTGTTGGAGCTGATGAACGAACCTTACGATATTAAGAATGTTTCCAATCCAAAGCATCCTTCACAGGTAACAGGACACTTAGAGTTTAACAACGTCGAGATGTCATATGGTGAAGAAGACCCACCCGTGCTGAAAAATATCAATCTCAATATTAGGAGTGGGGAGACTGTTGCATTTGTTGGGATGAGTGGAGGCGGTAAATCCTCTCTAATTAGCCTTATTCCACGTTTTTATGATGTGTCATCAGGCCAAATTATACTAGACGGAGTAGATTTGAGAGAGTATGAGCTCCATTCACTACGTAAGAATATTGGGATGGTTTTACAGGACTCTATCCTCTTCAGTGATTCGATACGTGAAAATATTATGATGGGGAATCCAGAGGCGACAGAGGAGCAAATGATTCAAGCAGCCAAAGCCGCTAACGCGCATGACTTTATTATGGAACTTCCTCAAGGTTATGATACACCGATTGGAGAGCGTGGGGTGAAACTATCTGGCGGGCAAAAACAACGCGTCTCTATTGCACGTGTGTTCTTAAATGACCCACCAATTTTAATTTTAGATGAAGCGACATCCGCATTAGACTTGGAATCGGAGAAAGCCATTCAAGACTCAATAGAGAGGTTGGCCAAAAATCGCACGACGTTAATCGTCGCTCATCGATTGTCTACGATTACTCACGCTGACAACATTGTTGTCCTAGAAAATGGCCAAATTGCAGAAACTGGGACGCATGACAATCTGATGTCCCGTAAAGGCACCTACTATGATTTATTCCAAATTCAAGAGTTACAATAGAGAAAATAATAAAGAAAGAGGGGTATCAATGAAACGTTTGATACCCCTCAACTAATTTATCCAATCTTTCGAGAGCGTTAGAGTAGTCGATAATTTGAGCGATTAATGGAAAAAGGTTAATAGCAGCGTCTCCAGATAAAATGTCGTCTTCATGGCTCTCGTACGGTGTTTTTAGTGCACCATGTTTAATCGTGCTTTCATCCTCTATATGCTTGTCGTTTAAGAGTGCGGAAGGCACCATTTGTAGATACTTTTCAAGTAGAAGTCGTCGACCTTCAGACGCTTCTTCATATGGCAGGTGTGGGTGCTGACTTTTAATTTTACCTTCATACTTGAGAAGGATTTTTTCATGATAATTACACAACACATCGACTTCACGGTCAATCATCGCTTGCAGTTCTTCAGACATCTGTGTGAGGTCGGACTGGTGCTTCTCGAACTGAGTCAACAAGTACAAAGCCTGATTAGTGACCTTGAGCATTTCCCGAAAGAGGACGAGTGTTCGTGTCTTGGAATATTTCACTTTTCTAAGATAAGTTCTTTCTTCTTTGAACAACAGGTATAATTGTTCACACTCAATAAATTCCTCACGAAGTCGTTTTGTCTCTTCCTTATATAGTCTCTCTTCATACTCATGGTACGTGCATGAGCGTAAATAGCCCATAATGTGTTGATTTAGGTCGTGCACTTTAGCGTATAGCTTATCCTCATAACGAGGCGGAAGAAAAATAACGTTAACGAGAAAGGAAGCCCCTATCCCCGTCATAATAAGTGTAAATCTTTCGAGTGCAAAGATAAAAAAATTGCCTGTGGTACTTTCCATGATCGCAATAACTGTCACAATGGATAAGGGAATACTTTTCTCAAACTTAAATTGAATGTTTACGGCAATCACAAGAATAACAACCATCCCCACGACAAACGGTTCGTTTCCTAAAAGGGATGTAAATAATACGGCTAAAACTGCACCAATAATATTGGCCTGTAACTGATCTAAAATGTTTTGCCATGAACGATATAATGATGGCTGTACGGCTAATACCGCAGCTAATGCAGCAAACAGAACAGGGGAGAGCCCTGCTAATTTGGCTACATATAAAGAAATAGACACTGCAATGCCTGTTTTAATAATTCTAGCTCCGAGTTTCATGTCAATCCCTTTCGTATCTGCTTGTCATTAATCTATAAGACCTTATTAGACCTTATTAGATACATGATATCATTTTAATTTTAAATATATGTGAACGCAATGGGGATTTTTTAACTGAATAAAAGTCCAACACAACAGTTGTTGAAAAAAGAAGGCTACGTAACCATTAATTTGTACGTAGCCTTCTCTATATATTTTACGTTTTAAATTCTTTTAAACAACTGTTTAAAGAATACGCTAAATTACTCTGTAGACACTGCAGGGTCTGCCTGTTGCTGAATAGGTACCACCTGAACAAAGTGATCTCCACAATGATTCTTAAGGTTTAGAATTTCTTCAGCCTTCGCTTGTTGGCCAGAACTCAAGAGCTCCTCAATGTAAATGGTTAGCAGTTCTTGAACGTCTTGTTTACCATGATCGGATAATGCTTCGATGTTTACTTTGGCTGATTTGGCGATACGTCGCTGAATAGCATTGACGTCAAGTCCCATATCTGGTTGAATACGGAGGTACACGACACCACCTGTCATACCAGAGCACATCCAAGGCCCTGGATCACCCATAACAAGGGCACGACCATTCGTCATGTATTCGAATGCAAAGCCTTTAATGTTTGCTCTCGCACCAATGCCTCCTAAATCATCTTGAATAGGGCCTTGTAATTCGCCACCGATGATCACATCTGCACCTGAGAGACGAATACCTGCTCTTGCATCCGCGTTTCCTTGTACGACAAACGTACCCTTCTGTGCGCCGTAACAGAACCCTTTACCGACAGAACCATTGATGAACTGTTGGTACTTATTCTTGGCCTTTAAGATACTGGTAAGGCCGCCGAAAGATGTTTTACCCACACCATCCTGTGCGCCACCTTGGACACGTATAGTGACACCATCTGCGTTAAAGGCTGCTAAGCCGTTACCAGGGACAGAACCTGACTCAAAGGATAGCGTGACCTTCGGTAGAGATGAGTATGACCCATCTAGACGGTCCTTCACACGAGCGCCTGAATAACGACTTCCGAGTACGCGTTGATCAGATAGTACATTGCGGAAGTGCTGTTGGATCGGTTGATCATAGGACACATACAGATTAGATTCTACGTGAGCCTCAGCTCCAGCCGCTACGGCTAGCTTAGCCTCAGCTTGTGTCTTAACCGCTTGTTGCGTGAGGACAGTTGTTTCACTTTGTTTAGCCGTCGCAAGTAACGGTTGTAAATCAAGTTTCTCCAACTCTCTAACCTGAATGAGTAAGTCAGAACGTCCGACGAGATCTTGCGTGCGTTCAAAACCAAGAGAAGCGGTGAGACGTTGTAACTCTTTACCAAACGCAGTATACATCGCTTTAAGGCCAGATACAGCCAGATCCTCTTTTCTTGGAACAAAACGCTTTAAACCCTTCTCATGAGCTTCTTCTAATGAATCGATTTGGGTTGCAATACCAACGTGACAAGTATCTAAGTGACAACCGCGGCAAGTCGTACAACCAACGGCAACCATAGAGAGGGTACCAAAGCCGATACGATTAGCGCCAAGCATCATAACCTTAAGCGCATCGAGTGCACTTTTGACACCACCGTCACCCCATACCTCAATCTCTTCTCTCAAACCTGCTTCAATTAAAGCTTGGTGCGCAAGTTTTACACCAATTTCAACAGGAAGACCTACGTGTTGAAGGGCATGGATGCGGGCTGCACCAGTACCGCCGTCGAAACCACTTAAGCTGATCACGTCAGCGCCAGCTTTAGCAATTCCAACCGCAATAGTCCCGATATTGGGCACAACCGGAACTTTGACAATAACCTGTGCCTCGTTATTAGCCGTTTTTAACTCTGTGATAATTTGCGCCAGATCCTCAATAGAGTAAATATCATGGTTATTTGAAGGGGAGATAAGGTCAGAGCCAAGTGTTGCGTTACGTGCCGCAGCCACTTTTGCCGTTACCTTAGATCCTGGAAGATGCCCACCTTCACCAGGCTTAGCACCTTGGCCAATTTTTATTTCTAATAGATTAGATGAATTCGCTAATTCAACGTTCACACCGAAACGTCCAGAAGCGACCTGTAATCCCCTCGTACGCGGATACTTCCCAAGCATATCCTTAATTTCTCCGCCTTCACCGTTAATACTGATCATGTTGAGCTGTTCGGCAGCTTCAGCATATGCCCGGTAAGCTGTTTCATTTTGAGAACCGAAGGACATGGAACTAATAATAAACGGTAGGTCATGGTCACCCACGCCGATATTTACCTTTTGAGGTTCGGGTTTCGCGTTGTCTTTCACCACGTCATAGTTTAAATCAGCAACGTGACGTATGGAGACAGGGTTTTGCTTCTCAATGTCTTCTAGCTTTGTCGCATACTCTTCGTATTCAAGTTGACCTGAAGCGATCTGACCAATCGGCTTCCATACTCTAGGGAATATACGGAAGGAGCGCCCGGCACGTGCTTTCTCGCTCATAAAGTCTTCGGTACGCTTCCGGCTATCTTCTTCCATATCGGTAAATCCGAGGCCAACGTGATCTGCACCACAGAAGTTTGTGACTTGAAGGACGTCAGCAATCTCATTTTTCAGCCCGATAGAAGAGAAGATACGATTATAACCTCTCAGTTCATGGATACCGATTGTAGACGTGACTTTTTCCAAACCTTTGTTCAATGCTTCGTAAAGGTTACTAGAGCGCTCAGGCTGATCTTCGCTTGCGACCGTTGCAAATAGAAGATAAGGGTTAACAGCGTCTGCACCTAAACCACTAGCCACTGCAATGTCATGAAGAGAACGGATAGCGGCAGATCTAAGAATCAAGCTTGCCTTACGTCTAAGTGAAATCCCTTGGTTATCTCTACAATTAATAAGGTGTTGATCAACTTTAGAGAGAACCAAGTGGGGGTCTATCCATAACGCGCCATCTTGATGAGAATGACGATCATCTAAAACGACAATGTGAGCCCCTTCAAGTATAGCAGTCTCAACTTCTTGAGCTACGCGTTGTAAAGCCGCCGCTAAAGACTCTCCGTCCGCATAAACAGTATTGATAATCTTAGTTTGATCCCCACCAAAATAAGCGAGCGTTTGTTCATATGATAGCGAGTCTATGGTTGGTGTAACTCTTTCACCAAACTTACCTTCCAGTAGGATAGGGGAAGGGAGCTCTAGACGCCGTTTTTGTCTATCTGTCTTCTGTGCTGTGATCGGTGAACGGGGTCCTAAGACTGTCCTTGTAGAGAAATGCTCCATTTCTCTTTCTCTATCTATAGCCGGGTTGGTAACAACAGCCACGCTTTCTTTCAAATAGTCCGCAATATTTTGACGCTCTTTTGATAGCGCGGCCAAAGGCGCATCGTGACCAAGGGACCTCACGGGATCAGCGCCGTTAGAAGCCATCTGTTCAGCTAACTGAATCTGATCACGTTCCCATCCGAAAGCACTGTACCATTGATCAGTAAACTGTATGTCTTCCTCAACCTCTGTTGTTTGTGGTAAATCAGGAGTGTTCAGCATGTGATGGGCTTGAGAAATATTCTTCTTCTCTTGATATCGATCGAGCACTTCTTGTTGTAGCTCGTGGTGCTCATAAATCTCGACCATACCCTCTCTGAGGCGCACACCTACTTTTTCACCAGGTGCTAAGGCCTTCGGCTCTGCAATCATATCTGTTGCTGGAATGAGCCCCTGTTCAGAGGAAAAGTATAACGTGTCATCTGACTCTACAACCCAAAGAGGGCGTAGTCCGAGAGCATCTACACTGAAGACACATTCATCCTGATACCGTGAGACAATCCCTGCTGGACCTTGTGCAAAATGTCCCCATGTTTGTCTAATATCAACGTATAAGTCCTGTAATTCTTCTTTAAGGTGTTTAATTTCATTAATAATAGGCGGGAATACCATTTCCAATGCTTCGAATAAACTGAAGCCATAACGATGAATCAAAGTTTCAATGGTACGGTTAAGATCTTGAGAGTCACTACCACCTTCAACAAGGGGTGCATTAATCATCTGGGCTTCTTGCCGCAGTTGGTGGATCGTGTTAATCTCACCGTTATGCCCGATGACGCTAAATGGTTGGACACGGAAAAAGTTCGATAATGTATTTGTAGAATAACGATTATGTCCAATTGTCGCGCTGGATCCAAATAAAGGATGGCCTAGATCGACGAAATACTTTGGTAGGATATTTGCTGCGCCCATGACTTTGTAAACACAATTTGAATTGCTGATTGAAGCGACGTGCACATCATGTTTGTTTTCAATCAATACTTGTAATTCAAACAGTTGTTGTGCGGTAGTTGTTGAAACTTGATCCTCTTGAACAGTCCCGGCAATCTGCCAAAAAAGAGGCTCATCTTTGCTACCATTAGGTCCTAATGAATCGGAGTTAACTTGGTCCTCGAGTTCAAGATGAATGTCACAATGATGCGTTTTCAACATCTGACGTACATCCTCTTGAATCTCTCTAACATCCGTCACTCTTGGGATAAATAGGTGAGCGACGAAAAAGTTCTCAGAAAAGACCAGATTAGCTGGCAAGTTGGCTTGATCAAAACGTTCTTTCCATAATTCTCTAGGTATGTCAGTTTGGAGACCACATCCGTCACCCTCACCGTTAATAAAACCAGACCTGTGCTCCATTTTAATAAGAGCATCGACCGTGTGTAGGATGTTTTGATGTGTCGGTTTTCCATCTTTGTTGACGACAGCGATAATACCACAGCTGTCATGCTCTACATGATGGAAATCTTTAAACTGACTTGGGTTCCACCTTTCACTCATACAACTGGTCAGCTAGTCTGACCTTCACCTCCTGTAAGATTAATTGACAAGTATCTCAATAATAGCATGAAAATTCAGACCTAACAAGTCGAAAACGACTATTTATTCAAATGTAAGCGTTTTTATACATGAATAAATACTTAATTTGGTGGTTAAAACCTGTATTTATAATTTGGCTACTGCATAACTATGCAATCATGTAAGCGTTTTCTTTGTATATAAATTAATGTCCTAATAACGGTCTGTACGTGAAGTTTCCCTTAAGAGATAAAGATCGTTTTATGACTAAATAAAAACTGAATAACAGATAACCGTAAGTCCTCATTAACCAATGAAATTATATTCTAACATAAAAAAGCCCCAAGCATAAAAAATCAGCATGGAGCTTTTTGCATTATGATTAGGCTTATAAAATTACGTCCTTGAAGCCATCCCCACTAAAGACACTGTCAACCGCTTCTAAAGTATCTGCTATGTCTTGTTGAGTATGGGCAGTCGTGATAAACCAAGCTTCGTACTTAGAAGGCGCAAGGTTAATGCCGTGTTGAAGCATGCCTTTGAAGAAAGTGGCAAACATTTCTCCGTCACTCTTCTCCGCGCCTTCATAATCTGTGACATGATCCACACCAAAGTAAACGGTGAATGCCCCACAGATACGGTTGATACTTAGGGGGATGCGATGTTTTTCAGCTAGTGTGAGGATACCATCCTCAAGTTGAGAACCCAACTCATCCAAATAATCATAAGTACCCTGTTCTTGTAATACTTCTAGGCAAGCAATGCCGCTGGAGATAGAAGCTGGATTTCCAGCCATGGTTCCAGCTTGATAAGCCGGACCGAGAGGCGCAACCTGCTCCATAATGTCTTTTTTTCCACCGTACGCCCCGATCGGTAAGCCTCCACCAATAATCTTACCGAGCGCAGTCATGTCAGGTTCAACGCCAAGTAAGTTTTGGGCACCACCATACATGAACCTGAATGCCGTGATGACCTCATCGTATATCACTAAGGCACCCGCTTCGTGAGTCAGACGATTGACTTCCTCTAAGAAACCTTCCTTGGGGGCGACGATACCAAAGTTACCTACGATAGGTTCTACTAAGACAGCAGCGATGTCATCTCCCCATTTTTCTAAAGCAGCTTTATATGCATCTATATTATTAAAAGGAACCGTTATAACATCCTGAGCGATATTCTGAGGAATCCCAGCGCTATCAGGAATACCTAATGTAGAGGGGCCCGACCCCGCAGCCACAAGCACGAGATCAGAGTGCCCATGGTAACAACCAGAAAACTTAATAATTTTATCTCTATTCGTGAAAGCTCGGGCTACTCTAATTGTTGTCATGACCGCTTCAGTTCCAGAGTTAACAAATCTGATTCTCTCCATAGAGGGTATAGCGTCACGAATCATATGACCAAATTGAATCTCTAACTGAGTCGGTGTTCCGTATAGCACTCCTTTTTGGGCTGCTCGAGAAATAGCTTCAGTAATATGGGGATGAGCATGTCCCGTAATAATCGGACCGTAAGCGCCCAAATAATCAATGTAACGATTGTCATCTTCGTCCCAAAAATAGGCACCTTGGGCATGTGACATAAAAATCGGTGTGCCGCCACCAACACCTTTATATGCTCTAGAGGGGCTGTTCACACCACCTAGGATGACGTCTAATGCTTGTTCATAAAGTGCCTCAGAACGACTATGATTCATTTTGAAAACCTCCTTCTGTCAAATCCACCTTGATCTTATTTAGTTGTTCTCCTTCAGACATATCGATAAACTCAAAGGTCACTTTTGTATGACCTGTCTTATCTATCATTTTATCTAAAGGCAACACGATCAGGTCTACGCTCTCGTTCTCGGCAACCCTTGGATCTGCCGTATAAAAACCTATCTGTACAAGACCTTCAGAAGCCAGGATCTTTTTCATGTTATCCTTTATGCCCGACATGAAGTATAGATTTTTGCTATCGAGTAGATATAAGAAAGGATCACCTGTTTCGGGGTTAATAATCCGAGTCGAGCCATCTATGAACTCTACTTTCATATCAACATTGTTATTTGTGAAGATATGAGGGTAGTCGGGTGTGGTTTGAAAAAATTCGGCACCATCCACGTTAGTCTCTACATTCAACACACAACCTGTGAGAGATAATACAGAAGTAACCATCACTAAGACTAGAAAAAGAGCCCTCTGGGAAACCATGTTGTCAACACCTTTTCATCTCGTATGTCACCTAAAGTTGTTCATTTTGTTACTTCATAAAATATAGAACAAACCGCTAGTTAACAGAACATATGGTATTTCACTACAATGCCGTCAGAAGCTTAAGGCACCCAAAAGTATACCACATATCTAAAGGATAAAGCACATATCTTATACAAAGGAGGACAAGGGATGAATGAGGCCTTATTGCTCTCTACAATGTTGATCAGCTGTTGGGTGATGTTACGAAGCTTAAAAGATTTAATGAAAATGCACCCAGCTCACTTTCAAGCATTTTCTACGAAACACTTTGTTTTATTAGGATATGTTTATCTTGTGATTATTATAGGGTTTGCCACGATATATATCGGCTTATTACTTTTAGGCGTCCAGAGTGTACTCAGTATCTCCCTAAATCATACCAATGGATTAGTGGACATAGCGAATATATTATACTTTAGTACAATGACGTTACTCACTGTGGGATATGGAGATATCATTCCCATCGGCGTAGGGAAATTAATTGCCAGCCTGCAAGCGCTTATAGGCTACTTATTACCCGCTGCATTTATCGCCTCAGGCATCATACAACACAAAGAATAATCCAATAATAAGCGATAGTGTTATTTCATTGTTTACTTGAAATATTGTGAGGAAAACTGAGGCAAACGTGGAATTTTTGATGATAATGGACGTCTGTCTATACCTACTGAAGGTTTGATCATATGATGATATTGGGAATAACGATTACCTCCTCCAAAATGGTGTACGCGAACGCTGCGTACACATTTTTTTACATCTTTCTTGGACGAGTTTCTTCTAATTTCCGAGGAAATATTTTTCCCATCGACATAAAGTGGTGATAAAAAGGCATGAATTTTTGTTTTCGTGTAAACTATGTGTCACATTGACATATCATAATAGCGAACGTATAGAGGATTTTTACCTTTTTTAGCGAATGGTTATTATAAATAAAGAGGGGGGATACAGAATGAAACTCATGATCTGTATTGCTCACCAGCGCTACGGGACAAAAATGATCAAACACCTCAGTGAAAAAGGGTACCGTGTGACAAAGTTGGCGAGTAGTGGTGGTTTCTTGAAAGAAGGCAAAGACACGTTGTTGATCGGGGTGTCGAATCAAGACATAAAGCAGCTTAAATCAGAAATGCGGTCGGCCGTTGATGCTTTGGACAAAGAAAAAGGCTGGCAGCACAAAGAAGAGAATCGGTATACCTCCTTCGTTGTTGATGGACAAAATAGTATAGCAATACCCAGGTAAACCTTATTGTTTGACAAGTTCCTATATGGTCGATAAACTAAACAAGAATCATTTTAATGTAATAATTCATATTAATATTATATCTTTTAATGAAACGGAGGGAGATGGACATGGCGCATTTGCAACAAGCATTGGAGAAGCTTAAGGACAGAGGGGTTCGTATGACACCGCAACGTCACGCCATTTTAGCATATCTGTTTGAGGCCATGAATCATCCCACAGCAGACGAAATTTATAAAGCGCTAGAAGATAAGTTTCCGAGCATGAGTGTAGCCACTGTATATAATAACCTTAGGTTGTTCAAAGAAGCAGATCTTGTACGTGAATTGACATATGGTGATTCATCTAGTCGTTTTGATGCAGACGTCCACCAGCATTATCATGTTATATGTAAAGATTGTGGAAAGATCGTTGATTTCGACTATCCTTGCTTAGATGATGTCGAAAATGTAGCTTCAAAAGAAACGGGATTTAAGATTGAGTCTCATCGTATGGAAGTATATGGTGTTTGTCATCAATGTCATGAAACCGAGGAAAAGGGTTCAAGCAATCATGAAAAAGAGCATCAAAAGGTATAACAGAAGCCTTACTTGTCTCGAGAGTCACCTCTTATTATAGAGGGGCTTTTTTTGTTACCACTAAACTCCTACCCATAGCCTATTTATTTTTTGATAAAATAAAGGGGACTGGGAGAGGGAGGCAAAATAATGCAAACTGAAAACGCTTATCAACCGAGGCATCGCACACATAGGAAGCAATGGTACCGTTGGGGTATCATATCCTTTTTCTTAGCATTAATAATTACTTTTGGTGTGATCTTATTAATATTCGCAGATCGAGCGAACCAAGAACAAAGCAATCCTTATCCAGAAGCGGTGCAAACTGATGGACAAGGAACATTGTACCCGCTTATCGTTAATGGAGATATTTCAACACAACACGATGTGCTAGTAGATAATGAAGAGTTTTTTGTTCCGTATGAACTCTTTTTAGAGCATATTGATGATACCGTTAGTTATGATGAGGCATCAGAAACATTTATATTTACCGCTAACAATGAAGTCGTGACTTTACAAAGCATGTATTTAACAAATGAGCTCAAGGACGAACAAGTAACATTAAACTTTCCAGTGAGAAATATAGATGGACAGTCGTACATTCCCTTTTCACCTTTCGAGCAGGTGTATCCTGTTGAGTTTAAATATTATGATGAAAGTCAAATCGTAGAACTTAACACATTCAACACACCTAAAATGAAGGCAGAGGTCAGCATTCCAGCAGATCATCAGGAGGATGAATTACCAACGACATTTATACGAACGGAACCAACATATCAAGCACCATATGTAACAGACATACAACATGGCACACCGGTGGAAATGCTTGAAGAGAGAGAGAATTGGTATCAAGTCAAATCCAATGAGGGTTGGATAGGCTACATACCAAAAGATGAGGTCACGATAAACGGGGCTGAAGTAGAAGAATGGACCAAACCTGAACGGACTTATGCACCGTGGAATCCCATTGCGGGTAAAATAAATCTAACCTGGGAACACGTGGTTAGCCGAAACCCTGATACAGATAACATTGAGCCTATGAATGGGGTGAACGTGGTTTCCCCTACATGGTTCCATCTAAAGGATGGGACTGGTGGTCTAAAAAACTTAGCAGATAAACAATATGTGTCTTGGGCGCATGGAAATGGTTATCAAGTATGGGGACTCGTGACTAATGACTTTAACCCTGATATGACTCATGAACTGCTATCGTCCTATGAGAATAGAAAGAACATGATTAACCAACTCATATACTACTCGGAGTTGTATAACTTAGACGGTATTAATGTAGACTTTGAAAATGTTTACTTGAAGGACAAAGAGAATTTAGTTCAATTTATGAGAGAGTTAACGCCTTATTTACATGAAATGGGGTTGGTGGTCTCAATTGATGTGACCATTAAATCAGATAGTGAGATGTGGTCCTTATTTTTAGATCGAGAAAAACTGGCTGGCATTGTAGATTATATGATGGTCATGACGTATGACGAACATTGGGGGAGCAGTCCAGTAGCAGGCTCGGTCGCTTCCTTACCTTGGGTGGAAAGAGGATTGCAAGGAGTTTTAGAAGAAGTGCCCAATGAGAAGTTGGTATTAGGCGTCCCTTTCTACACAAGGATATGGGCTGAAGAAGAAACTGCGGACGGTAGTACGAACGTGTCCTCAAGGGCTTTTTCGATGAACGGTGTCAATGATTGGATCGAAGAAAATAACGTACAGTTAACGGTTGATCAAAGCAGCGGACAATATTATGGAGAATATTATGATGATGAGGAACAGATTCGTTACCGTGTTTGGCTAGAGGATGAATATTCAATGGCACAAAGAATAGAACTGGTACACAAGTATGATTTGGCAGGTGTAGCCTCTTGGAGAAGAGGGTTTGAAGAAACACAAATATGGGACGTGATCCAAAAAGGATTAGAGCAACGGTTAAACGAACAATGAAGTTGAACAAACAAAGAAGCTAAACAGTTAAAGAACTCAAAAGGTGATAAATAAAGTTGAACTAAAAAAAGGAAGGGGAGCACTCCTTCCTTTTTATTATGATAATCGGTTACGCCATTACATTAATGTTGATTAGATATGATTTTATATTAATGAAAGAATAAAAAATTGCCTTTTATAAAGTTTAGCATTCGTCAGAGTCAACATTTATACAAGCAGATTATTATTGATGCTTAGTTATGATGCTTGCAACACATGTGCGACATGATAATTAAGACTTTGTATCAAAATCGTTGTTCGTGGCCAGTTTTTTATCTAATGTAAGCTTTTGTTTGCAATACATACATTCATCAACTCTACCCAGCACCTTTGTTTTCTTTTCGCAACTAGGACAAGTGACATATGCTGCTTGTGTTGAAATGAAACCGACCCAAAAGTATATAACAGTACTAAGTAACACCATTGAAACACCTAAAACCATAAATAAGGTAACTGCCCATTGTGCGGTTACAAGGAATGAACCATAAGTCACGATCATACCTCCAAAGACCAGCCCTAAGGCAAAGGTGCGTATAAGGTTTATCTTTCCCTTCATTTTGATGGCCTCCTTTGGTTAAAGTATAGCACAACTATTAAGATTAGGACGAGGGAAGGTCAGTGTATTAACTGATTGTTTTGTGGCAAGAAAAAATAATACAATAAAAAATATCACTAGCATTGCATTAATTAAGTTTGAACATTCATA